>NZ_CP011274.1 GCF_001610895.1 Planctomyces sp. SH-PL62
CGAACGGGCCGAACGGGTTCGGGATCACGAACTTGCCCAGGCTCACGCCGTCGCGATCGCAGTAGTAGCGGAAGGTCTCGGCGGTCAGCCGCTTGGAGAAGCCGTAGGGGGAGAAGTCGGGCAGGCCCTGCGAGCCGGCCCCTTCGCCCCCCCTCGAAGACCGTGCCGGTGAGGACGACGCGGCGGCCCCCCCCCTGCTTGAGCGCGGCGAGGACGGCCGGGAGGTTCCGCGCGTTGTTGGCGGCGGCGCCCACGGCGTCGAAGTCGGGGCTCTTGTAGTTGGTGACGTCGGCCGCGTGGTGGACAGAGGACGTCGAAGCCGCCGTCGCGGAGGAGGCCGAGGAAGGCGTCGTCGCCGAACGAGGGGCCGAAGGCCGGCGTGCAGCACTCGAGGAGCCGACGGGCCCGCTGGCGGCGGACCTCGTCGGGGTAGCCCTCGGGCTTGCTCCGGAGCACGGCCGTGACCTGGTGGCCGGCGGCCGACAGCTCGCGGACCAGCCCGAATCCGGTGAACGAGCTGGCGCCCGTGAAGAGTATTTTCATGGTGGGATGATCTGATCTAACTTCGTCGTCGTTTCGGGTCAAACCGTGAGGTGCCAGGCGGGGTCGAAGTCGCGCTGGCCGGCGTCCTTGTCGGACAGGACGACCGGCGCGATCGGCCATTCGATGGCGAAACTTCGGATCGTTCCAGCGGACGCCGCGCTCGTGGGCCGGCGAGTAGAACTCGTCGACGAAGTAGAACGCCTCGGTGTCGTCGGCCAGGGTGATGAACCCGTGGCCGAAGCCCTTGGGGACGTACATCATCCGCCGGTTCTCGGCCGACAGCTCGGCGCCGAAGCTCTTGCCGAACGTCGGCGAGTCCTTGCGAAGGTCGAGGATCACGTCGTAGAGCGACCCCCGGATGCAGCGGACCACCTTGGTCTCGGCGGCGGGGGGCGAGCTGGTAGTGCATCCCCCGGAGCGTCCCCTTCTGGGCGCTCAGGGAGTTGTTGATCTGGACGAACCGGTCGACCAGTCCGGCCTTGGCGAACTCCTTCCTCGCAGAAGGCCCGCGCGAAGAAGCCGCGGTCGTCGCCACCGCTTCTCCAGGTCGATCAGGAACGCGCCGGGGATCGGCGTCTCGGTGAAAATCATGGGAGTCCTCTCGTGATGGTCGCGTCGTCGGAACGGCTCAGCTCAGCCCAGGCGGTCCATGCGGCCCTTGAGGGTCCGCAGGCGGACGTAGCGGTCGCCCTCGAAGTCTTCCTTGCTGAAGCCGTGCTCGACCATCTTGCGGTGGAGTTCCTCCATGCCGCTGGCCAGGTTGTACTGGAGCTTGTAGTCGGGGAGGAGCGAGTAGAGGCAGGTCGAAGTTGACGCGGTAGTTGCGGGGGTCGGCGCCGACCTCGCCGGTGTAGGTGATCTTGGCGTCGGGGACGAGCCGCTGGACCTGGTCGCCGACGTCCTTGACCTGGTAGTTCTCGCTGTTGGCGCCGACGTTGATCGCCTTGTCGTGGACGACCTCCTTGGGGGCGTTCGCCAGGGCGATGAAGGTGCGGGCGATGTCGCGGCAATGGATCAGCGGGCGCCAGGGGGAGCCGTCCGACTGGATGCGGATCTCGCCGTAGGAGAGGGCCGAGCCGAGCAGGTTGTTGACGACCAGGTCGATCCGCAGGACCGGCGAATGGCCGTAGGCGGTGGCGTTGCGGAGGTAGGTCGGGCTGAACGAGTCGTCGGCGAGCTTGGAGACTTCCTGCTCGGTCTCGATCTTGGACTGGGCGTAGGCGGTCAGGGGGTTGAGCGGATCGCCTTCGTCGAGGTCGAGCTTCTCGCCCTGGCCGTAGACCGAGCAGCTCCCGGCGAAGAGGTAGCGGGGGACGCCGGCCTCCTTGGCGATCCGGGCGAGCCGGATGGAGGCGTCGCGGTTGATGTCGAACGTGATCTGGGAGTTGAGCGCGCCCATGGGGTCGTTCGAGAGGGCCGCGAGGTGCATCACCGCGTCGCAGCCCTTGAGGTCGACGTGCTCGACCTTGCGGACGTCCTTGACGAGGTCGACGTCGGCCGGGACGATCGGCTCCCACTCGCAGCCCTCGAACAGCCGGACGTCGCAGCCGACGACGGTGTGCCCTTCCTGCTTGAGCAGGTCGACCAGGTGGGATCCGATGAAGCCCCTGTGGCCCGTGACGAAGACTTTCATAATTCTTTGATCAATCTTGGGTTGATGAATGGGTTAGGTCGATCCGGCGGCGCCGCGCCGCGGCGGGGTCAGACGGCCCAGGGGGCCCGGCCCGAATCCCAGAGCTTATTGAGCTGCTCCAGGTCGCGCTGGGTGTCCATGCAGGCCCAGTAGCCGCGATGCCGGAACATGTCGAGCTTGCCGTCCTGCGCGAGCCGGATGAGGGGCTCGCGCTCCAGGATGCAGCCCTCGTCCGGGCTGAGGTAGGAGAGGAACTCGCGCTCGAAGAAGAAGTAGCCGCCGTTGATCCAGCTGTCGACGAACTCGGGCTTCTCGCTGAACTCCTCGACGCGGTCGCCGTCCATCTTCAGCTCGCCGAAGCGGGAGGGGGGATTGACCCCCAGCACGGTGCCCATGTTCCCCCCCTTGAGGTGGAACGCGAACTCGTCGGCGAGGTTGGCGTCGGTCACCCCGTCGCCGTAGGTGACCGCGAACCGCGAGGCGTCGCCCAGGTACTTCTCCGCGGCGCGGGCCACCCGGCCGCCGGTCATGGTCAGCTCGCCGGTGAACGCCAGCGTGACCTCCCAGTCCTGGTCGTGGTCGACCGAGTGGACCGAGACGTTGTTGCTCTTGAGCTCGACGGTGAAGTCGCTGTTCATCGAGGAGTAATTGAGGAAGTATGACTTCACGACCTCGGCCTTGTATCCCAGGCAGAGGATGAACCGCCGGAACCCGTGGTGGGCGTAGGTCCGCATGATGTGCCAGACGATCGGGCGGGACCCGACCGGGACCATGGGCTTGGGACGCAGCTCGGTCTCCTCGCGAAGCCGGGTCCCCAGGCCGCCGCAGAGCACGAAGACGGGCACGTCGGACAGTCGATCTTTCACCGATTCCCCCAGCGAGACGGGGCCTGGGGCGAGCCGGTCGAATCCCCGAGGCCGCTCTTGTCAGGGCGGGGCGCGGAGGATTCAATGGAATTCTCTCCTCGGCCCACGCCGTCCTCCGGCTCAACCTAACCTGTACGGGCCGCCGGGGATCATGCGTCGACGATCCGGGACGACGCGGCCGTGTAATACCATACTAGACCGACGGCCGGTCCGACAATTCCCCTTTCTCTCAAGCGTTAGGCGTGTTCGCATGAAACTGCTCGTGGTGGTTCTCTGCTACAAGGTCCCCGACCTGACGATCGACTGCCTGCGCTCGCTGGAGCCGGAAATCGCCCGGATCCCCGGGGCCCGGGTCGGCGTCTGCGAGAACGGGACCGGGCCTGAAGCGGCCGAGCGGATCCGCCGCGCGATCGACGCGAACGGCTGGGGCTCCTGGGTCGACCTGACCGTCGTCGAGATCAATCGCGGCTTCTGCGGCGGCAACAACCTGGTGATCCGCGAGGCCCTCGCCTCGGACGACCCGCCGGAATACGTGATCCTCCTCAACGCCGACACGATCGTCCACGAAGGCGCGATGGCGTCGCTCGTCGCGTTCATGGACGCCCACCCCCGGGCCGGGATCGCCGGCAGCCGGCTGCTCTCGGCCGAGGGGGAGTTGCAGGCGTCCCCCTTCCGGTTCCAGGGGATCGCCACCGAGTTCGACCGGGGCCTGCGCCTGGGCCTGCTCACCAAGGTCCTCGCCCCGCCGCTCGCGGTCGACCTGGAGGCCCCCAGCCGCGCCGAGTGGGTCTCCGGCGCGAGCATGATCCTCCGCACGTCCATGCTGGAGCGGATCGGTTTGCTCGACGAGGGCCTCTACACCTACTTCGACGACATCGACATGGGCCTGCGGGCGAAGGCCGCCGGCTGGGAGGTCTGGTACGTTCCCGAGAGCCAGGTCATCCACCTGGAAGGGGCGTCCACGGGCGTCGGCGAGGCGACCCCCCAGCGCGTGAAGCGACGGCCCGCCTACTGGTTCCAGGCGCGTCGGCGGTGCTTCCTGAAGAACTACGGCAAGGCGTACACGGCCCTCGCCGACGCGGCGTTCCTCGCCGGGTTCGCCGCCTGGCGGCTGCGGCGGCGGATCCAGCGGCATCCCGACCGCGACCCCGAGCACTTCCTGGCCGACTCGTTCCGCCACAGCGTCTTCCGCACCGGATTCCAGATCCGAGAGGTCGAGAACCCGGCCCTGGCCGGCGCCTCGAAGCCGGAGCCGACCCCCGCGCCCTGACGGGCCGGTCCGGCCCGAGCCCGGTCTGGCGCCCCGTCCGTCGCATCCCCGGGCTTAAACGATCTTCCCTCCTCGCGGGGGAAGGACGTGAGGGGCGGGCTCAGGCCCCGGCCGGGCCGCGATGTTCGATGACGCGGCTGCGGCGGCCCGAGAGTCGGCCCGCCCAGTACCGCGCCACGCCCAGGGCGCCGGGGATCTTGCCGAGGGTCACGAAGCAGGCGTAGGCTCGCGCGTCGGCCGGACGCCAGCCTCGCCGGGATCGGACGCCGCGGTAGACCCTGGCGAAGAGGAGGACGTAGGCGGCGGCGAGGGCCAGGAGGCTCAGCCCCCGCGTCGGCCAGGCGAGGGCCAGGGCCGCCAGGGGGAGGACCATCCCCCAGGCGACGAGGCTCCGGGTCTCGCGGACGTAGTGCCGCTCGGGGGGCGCGCCGTGGAGCGCCGCCCCCTCGGCGAAGGCGTGGCCGGTCCGCACCGAGCGCCGCCACCACTGGCGGAGTCGGGTCATCGCCATGTCGTGGGCGGCCATGTCGGCGTCGATCCGGAAGATCTTCCAGCCGTCGCGACGGAGCCGGACGCAAAGCTCGGGCTCCTCGCCGGCGATCAGCTCGGGGTTGAACCCGCCGACCCGGTCCAGGGCCGCCGTCCGCATCATGGCGATGCCGCCGCAGGCTCGGGCCTCGCCGATCGGGGTGTCCCACTCCAGGTCGGCCAGGCGGTTGTAGACGGATCGCTCGGGGTGGCGCTCGCGGAGCCGACCGCAGACGGCCGCCGTCTCGGGGCGCTCGTCCAGCTCGCGACGGGCGCGGTCGATCCAGCCGTCGGCCAGCTCGCAATCGCCGTCGATGAACTGCACGTACCGGGCGTCCGGGGCGAGTTCGCGCAGTCGTTCGAGCCCGGCGTTCCGCGCCCTGGCGGCGGTGAACGGCGTGGTCAGGTCGAGTTCGACGACCTCCGCCCCCAGGCCCCGGGCCAGCTCGACGCTGCCGTCGCTCGAACCGGAGTCGACGTAAATCAGGACCAGGCCCAGGCCCCCGGCCGAGGCCAGGCAGAGTCGCAGGCGATCCCCCTCGTTCCGACCGATCGCGACCAGGCCGACGTCATCCATTTCGCGAGTCCACCCTCCGGCCCGTCTCGGCGACGCGGACCGCGGCGACTCCGGCGCCGGGTCCGGGGCCCCGGTCGCGGTTTTACTTTAGCAAACCCGCCGCGCCGGGTTCAACGCCGACACAGGCGCCGATCCGGCCCGTATGCGATCAGTCCGGCGATTTCGCCCACGCCCCCACGAACGGCCCGACCCACCGCGATGGGGCCGGATCGGGGGACGTGGCCTGAAATCCACGTGCGCCGATACGAAACGACGAGGGCGGTCAAGTCGTCTTTACCTTCGAGGTCCCCAACCTGTATCCTGCTTGATCTCGACGGCTCCTCGGGGCCTGATGCGCACGGCCTTGGTCCTCCGGGCTTCGCGGCCTCCTCTACGGCCGACACCTGCGCGACGACGCCCCGGCCCTCCCCGAGGGCGCGACGTCTCCCCACCCACTATGGAACTTCATCTCGTCATGCTCGAGACCCAACCGACGTCCGCCTCCCCCCAGCGGTCCTCCGACGAATACGCGGCCGACCTCGACGCCATTTCGGGCGAGGGCTCGGAGCATGAGGTCGTGATCAAGCCCTCCTCGGGCTGGCTCGCCGTCAACTGGGGCGAGATGTTCGAGTACCGCGAGCTGCTCGTCTTCCTCATCTGGCGTGACATCTCGGCGCGATACAAGCAGACGATCCTCGGCGGCGCCTGGGCGATCCTCCAGCCGCTGATCACGATGGTGATCTTCACGTTCATCTCGCGGCTGGCGAAGATCCCGATGCCGAACGACCTGCCGGTCCCGGTCTGCGTCTTCGCGGCCCTGATCCCCTGGACGATGTTCTCGCAGGGGATGCCGGCGGCGGCCGGCAGCCTGATCTCCAACCTGAACATGGTGACGAAGGTCTACTTCCCCAGGCTCTTCCTGCCGACCACCGCCGCGGCGGTCTTCCTGGTCGACGGCCTGCTATCGGTCGGCGTCTACGCGCTGATGCTGCTGTACTACGGGATCACCCCGGCCTGGACGATCGTCTTCCTGCCGTTCTTCTTCCTGCTGACGCTGATGGCCAGCCTCAGCATGGGGGTCTTGCTGGCGGGGCTGACGCTCTTCTATCGCGACTTCAAGCACATCGTGCCGTTCCTCGTGCAGATCATGCTGTACGTGACGCCGATCTTCTACACGATCAACCCCACGGTCCCGGTCAAGTACCGCTGGTTCCTGTCGCTCAACCCGATGTTCGGGATCACCGACGCCTTCCGGGCCTCGGTCCTGGGCCTGCCCATCCAGTGGGACTGCTTCCTGATCTCGACCACCACGGCGATCGCCCTCTTCCTGTTCGCGATCCACTACTTCCGGCGGTCCGAGCGGATGTTCGCCGACTACGTCTGAGGCCCGCGCCCCCCCCTGCCGCCCCACGGGCCCCCATCTCGAATCGACCTCATCCCGGCGGATCTCGAACCATGACTCGACCGATCATCAGCGTCAACAAGATCAGCAAACGGTACATCCTGCGCGGGGCGGGCGAAGGCGGCCGCGGGTCCGACTTCTCGCTCCGCGGCGCCTTCTCCGACTCGTTCTCCGCGGCGGCCGGCCTGCTCCGGGGCAAGCCCCTGCCGAAGCGGCCGATGACCGACTTCTGGGCGCTCCGCGACGCCGATTTCCAGGTGGAGCGCGGCAAGGTCGTCGGCCTGGTCGGCCGCAACGGCGCCGGCAAGTCGACCCTCCTGAAGATCATGAGCCGGATCGTCGAGCCGACCTCCGGGACGATCTCCATGCGGGGCCGGGTCGCCTCGCTGCTGGAGGTCGGGACCGGCTTCCACTTCGACCTCTCGGGCCGCGAGAACATCTACCTCAACGGCGCGATCCTGGGGATGAAGCGGGCCGAGATCGCCCGCAAGTTCGACGAGATCGTGGCCTTCTCCGAGGTCGAGAAGTTCCTCGACACGCCGGTGAAGCGCTACTCCTCCGGCATGTTCGTCCGCCTGGCCTTCGCCGTGGCGGCCCACCTCGAGCCGGAGATCCTGATCATCGACGAGGTCCTCGCGGTCGGCGACTACGCCTTCCAGAAGAAGTGCCTGGGCAAGATGCGCGACGTGGCCACCGGCGAGGGCCGCACCGTGCTCTTCGTCAGCCACAACATGGGCGCCCTGTCCCAGCTCTGCGACGAGGGGGTGATGCTTCAGCAAGGTCGGGTGACGATGACCGGCCCCGTCCAGGAAGTCATCCGTTCGTACATGAAGGCGACCTCCGACCTGGCGGCGGCCGGGACCTCGTTCGAGGAAGACCCGTCGAAGCCCGGCCAGTTCCGCAAGCTGGAGGTCCTCCACGCCGACGGCAGCACCTCGGCCGACTTCAGCTGCGACGAGCCGATCACCCTTCGCATCACCTACGAGGTTCGGCGGCCGGTCCGGCAGAACTACCTGACGTTCTACATCCACAACATGGAAGGGACGCGGGTCCTCCACTCGGACTTCCGGGACCTGGACCTCGGCCACATCGACGCCCTCCAGCGCCCCGGCGTCCACGTCTTCGAGGCCGTCATCCCCGCCCGGCTGCTCGGCTCCTCCGGCTACCAGATCACCCTCGACAGCACCGCCACTTTCATCGGCTGCCTCGACCACCGCGCCGAGTGCTGCGAGATCACCCTCCGCGACCTGACCCTTCGCGACGAGGCCCGCCCGGGCGTGATCGGCGCCCGCATCCCCTGGACCCTCCAGTCGTCCGCCGCCGCCCCCGTCGCCGAGGCCGTCGAGGCCGACGCCGGCCGCTGAGTCCGGCCCCCGAAAAACTGGGCTCGCCACGTTCGCCCGGCCGGGTAGAATCGCCCGGCCGGAAGGCCCCCGCAGGAGCGCGGGGGGTCAGGCGAGGCGAGGCAAGGAGGCCTTCGATGTTCGACAACCGCGTCCTGGTGGTCGGCGACGTCATGCTCGACCGCCACGTGCACGGCCACGTCCGCCGGATCTCGCCCGAGGCCCCGGTCCCGGTCGTGGGCCTGCTCGGCGAGGTCTGCACCCCGGGCGGCGCCGGCAACGTGGCCGCCGGCCTGGCCGGCCTGGGCTGCGACGTGACCCTGGCCGGGCTCGTCGGCGCCGACGCCGAAGGGGAACTCCTCCGCGAGGCCCTCGGCTCCAAGGGGGTGGCGCGGCGCGAGCTGGTGGAACGCCCCGAGCTGATCACCGTCAGCAAAACCCGAATCCTCTCGGAAGCCCATCAGCAGCTCCTGCGACTCGACCGCGACGGCGACCGCGACCGCTTCGCCGCCTTCGATGACGACCTCCTGGCGCGGGTCCTCCCCCTGATCGCCGACCAGACCGCCGTGGTCCTCGCCGATTACGAGAAGGGGGTCGTCACCCCCAAGGTCGCCCGCGCGGTCATCGCCGCCTGCCGGGCCCGCGGCGTCCCCTGCGTCGTCGACCCCAAGAAGGTCGACTTCTCCCCCTACGCCGGCGCCACCGTCGTCACGCCCAACCTGCTGGAAGCCGAGCGCACCGCGGGCCGGCCGCTGACCGACGACGACGAGGCCGGAATCGCCGCCGAGGAGCTTCGCGAGGCGCTGCGCACCGACGCGATGCTGATCACGCGGGGCCCCCAGGGCATGACCCTGGCCCTCCCCGGCGCGGTCCACCACATCGCGTCGCGGACCCGGGACGTCTCCGACGTCACCGGCGCCGGCGACACCGTCGTCGCCGTCCTGGCCGCCTGCCTCGGCGACCACTGGCCGATCGCCGACGCCTGCCGGATCGCCAACACGGCCGCCGGGATCGCCGTCGGCCGCCCGGGCACCTACGTCGTCCAGGCCGGCGAACTCCAGGCCGCCTGGGGGGGCCTCTCTCCCAAGGTGCTCGGCCGCCAGGCCGCCGCCGCCGTGCTCGCGGAGGCCCGCCGCCGGGGCCGCCGGATCGTCTTCACCAACGGCTGTTTCGACATCCTCCACGCCGGCCACCTCGCCTGCCTGGAGGGCGCCAAACGGCTCGGCGACCTGCTCGTCGTCGGCCTCAACTCCGACGCCTCGGTCCGCGGCCTGAAAGGTCCGAGCCGCCCCGTCATCCATCAGGACAACCGCGCCGGGCTGCTCGCCGGCCTCGCCTGCGTCGACGTCGTCGTCGTCTTCGACGAACCCACCCCGGTGGAGCTCATCGAGCTTTTCGAGCCCGACGTCCTCGTGAAGGGCGGCGATTACACGATCGACCAGATCGCCGGGGCCGACATCGTCCTCGAGCGCGGCGGCCGCGTCGTCGCCCTGCCGATGGTCCCCGGCCTGAGCACGACCGCCATCCTCGACCGCAAGGCCGGCTGATCCCGCCCCCCAGGGAGGCCGGATTCCTCCCCCCCTCAAGAACCAAGCCGCCCCGGAGCGATCAGCGATCGTCGACCGGGGCGGCCCCCTCGCCCGCCGTCCCCGCCCCCTTTACACGCATGAGCGCGAGTTCAGAGCAGCGTTCTGAAAAGTCGGGAATACATAGGTGGATACTTAAAGTCCCACCCCTGAAGCCTTTTCGCCACGGCCGCGTCACGTCCGAACCGACCGCGGCGTAAGAAACCCGACGAACGACCGCAAGCCTACGCGACCATGGGGATGAATGGGCCCCAGGCGCATGCTTCGCCGGATTTCCAGCCCGCCGCGCGGGGAATTCCGGGAATCCCGATCGAAACATGAACGGACCGACGCCCCAGGTCCCGATGGTGAAGATTTTCAACCACTTTTCACCATTGATTCTTGATAGCTACGCTTCGCCGCACAATGGTTGACGCTTCAACGATCAGTTGTTAGACTCAGCGAATTCGCTGGACGATCGATGCGCGTGGTCCCTCAGCTAGGTGCACTCGAGACTCCCCAACTTCTTTATCCCTCTTTAATGATTGGGATCTAGGGTTGAGGAGTGGAAGCGTCACCCACCCATGGAGAGCTCGCAACGATGAACGCCATGTCGTCGTCATCGCCATCGTCTCTTCCCACGGAGTCCTACGGAACGACGATGATTCCCCAACAGGATGAGCTTCAACTCACCTCTTCCCTTTCCTTGCGGTCCCAGTGGGCCGGCCTGGCGGAGACCCTGCGTGGTTCCGTGAAGCGAGCGATCGACTTCAGCGGCGCCCTCGTCGGTCTCCTCCTGCTGACGCCCGTCATGCTGGCGGTGGCCGTCCTGATCCGCCTGGATTCCCCCGGCCCGATCTTCTTCCGCCAGCTGCGGCGGGGCTATCGAGGTCGGCTCTTCTGGGTGATCAAGTTCCGAACGATGGTGGTCGACGCTGAGAAGAAGCTCGGCGACCTGGAGCAGAAGAACGAGTCGGCCGGCGGCGTCCTGTTCAAGATGCGCGACGACCCCCGGGTGACCCCCCTGGGCCGCTTCCTCAGGAAGTCGAGCCTGGACGAACTCCCGCAGTTGATCAACATCCTCCGCGGCGAAATGAGCGTGGTCGGCCCCCGGCCGCTTCAGCTTCGCGACAGCGAGATGCTCCAGTCGCTGGATGCCGAGGGCTATCGCCGTCGTCTCCAGGTCATGCCCGGACTGACCGGCCCCTGGCAGGTCGGCGGCCGAAGCGGCGTTGATTACGCCAGGATGGTCGAACTGGACGTCCACTACGCCAACAACTGGTCGATCCTCGGCGACCTGGTGATCATCGCCCGCACCTTCGTGGCCGTGATCGTGGGCCGTGGCGCCTGTTGAGCAGATAGGATCCCCGACCAGGCCCCCCTCCCCCGACGTTTCAACCCTCGGCTTTCGGGTCCGCAAGGACTCGGAAGCCGATTCGCTTTCGAAGCGGGCTGAGGCGTCAGGGCCCCCGGCGTCCCGAACGGCGATCCTCCCTCCCTCGCGTCAGGATGACCCGGGGAGGAGTTTGAGGATCTTCTGCCAGCGCGTCTCTCGCTCCTCCTGGAGCGTCGCGATCCGCTGGTTGAGCCAGAGCATGACGTCGGCCTCGGCGTCCCGCCCTTCGGCCTTCGCGGGCCGCTCCCGACGCGGTCGCGAGGGGCCGCCGGCCTGCGCATGCACTTGACCGGCCGGCGGACGCGTTCCTGGCGTCTCGGATGCGGCCGGCGGGGCGGCCTCCACCGGCGCTGCGGGTGGTGCGACGTTTTGGGGAGGAGCCGGCGTCGGCGAACGGTCAACAGGTTCCGCGGTCACGGGTGCGGGATTCAGGGCGGCCGGCTGCGCGGGCGTGGCCACGGCGGCCGATGCGCTTCCGGCGGCGGCCGCTTCCCGCTCTCGGGTGAAGGCCGCCAGTTCGGATTTGAGGTCCTGGAATTCCCGAGTCACTTCGCGGAGCTGGTCGAGCTCCTGACGGATCAGGTCCATCTGCTCACGCTGGAGCGAGCCGAACATCTCGACGAGCATGCCCATCGCGTTCTGGAACTGGTCCATCATCTGCTGCTGCATCATGCCGAACTGGTTCATGAGCGGGACCAGGACGGACGCGGACTCGCCAAGGTTCCTCGCTTCAAGCTCGGCGGGGAGGACGGTGACGGACTGGATGGCGCCGGGGCGTTCGGGCCTGGGGGCGTCGCTCTGGGGATGGATCGTGGCGGGAAGCCCGGCCCCCCGGACGAGCGAGAGGGCGCGGACCGGGCGTTCCGAGGACCCCTCGAGATCGTCGTCGGTTTCGATCCCTCCCCCCGCGTCCGAGTCATGATCCCGGAACCGGCTGCGGATGCGGATGCGATAACGGCCGATGGTCAGCTCGTCGCCATCGGCCAGGGGGGTGTAGCGCACGGCCGCGTTGTTGACCTCGACGCCGCCCCCCCCCAGGAGGTCGACGACCCAGAGTCCCGAGGGGGTGCGCACCAGGCTGCAATGGAACGGCGAGACGCTGGGATCGGCCAGCCGGAACTTGCAGCCGGCGGCGGAACCGACCAGCGAGATGACCCGATTCATCGGCCAGATCGCCGATCGCGAGGGGCCGTTGAGGAATTCCAGGCCGACGTCCGGCCACACGCCGTTCCCATAGGATCGGGCGATCAGGGGACTGGGCTCGGGAGGCCGGTCGTCTCCGCCGTGCGCGCGGGCGCCGATCGGCCGGCGAAGCTCGTAGGGGCCGATCCGCATCGGCTCCTCGCGGGTCAGCCAGCCGGACTTGCGAACCCGCCCCCCACCCTGGGTGCCGAGGCGGCTCTCCAGGTCGATCCAGAAGGCGTGGCCCTCCACGACCTGCAAGTAAGCGTGGCGACGGCTCACCAGGCGATGTTCGAGGGGGACGTCGGCCCGCAGGTCGCGACCGATGAGCGCGAAGGGCTGGTGCAGGAACCGGACGCCGACGTCGGGCTCGCCGACGGCTTCCACGACGAGCTGCAAGGGCTCGGCCAGGCGACAGGCGTCCAAGAACGATTTCATGATAGGTCCGAATGGTCCTGACGCGGGACGCGGGCGGGGCGGGATCTTCGGGGGGGGCGTCGACCACGGACGGCCCTCGTCGGTCCCGGGGCCGCAAACGGCCGCGCGGCCTCGCGAGGGGACGTCGAGGCGGGGGGTCGCCCCCGGGAGACCCGCCATGCAAGGCGTCCGGCCGTCCCTTGATCCAGTGTACCGACAGACGGCCGGCGCGACAAACGCGAGACCTCGACGTGAGCGGGGCCCGACGTTCCTCGTTTGAGTTCCTGGGTCCAAGTCGTTAGTCTACCGGGGAATCGACGCCGGGAGCCCGCTTTCGAGTCCGGATGCGGGTCGCCCTCGGCGTCCCCCCTCGCGGCCCTCGAATCCGGGCGCCCGGCGTCCGGGCCCGGCCTGCTCGGCGCGGCGACGGCCCTTCTCCAGGGCGTCGCGCCCGAGCTTACAGCAGCAAAGGATCTCCGGGACATGAGTCGCAAAGGAATCATCCTCGCGGGAGGAGCCGGGACCCGCCTCTATCCGATCACGCGGGCCGTCAGCAAGCAGCTCCTGCCGATCTACGACAAGCCGATGATCTATTATCCGCTGTCGACGCTGATGATGGCGGGGATTCGTGACATCCTCCTCATCTCCACGCCCGACGACATCGGCGGCTTTCAACGGGTCCTGGGCGACGGCTCCCAGGTGGGGCTTTCGATCGAGTACGCCGTGCAGCCCCACCCCGGCGGCCTGGCCCAGGCGTTCCTGATCGGCCGGGAATTCATCGGCGGCGACGACGTGGCGCTGATCCTGGGGGACAACATCTTCCACGGCCAGGGCTTCCAGGGAATGCTCAAGCGGGCCGGGAGTTTCAAGGAAGGGGCCACGGTCTTCGCCTACCCGGTGAAAGACCCCGATCGCTACGGCGTCGTCGAATTCGACGCCCAGGGTCGGGCCCTCTCGATCGAGGAGAAGCCGGCGCGGCCGAAGTCGCATTTCGCGGTGACCGGCCTGTATTTCTACGACAATCGGGTCGTCGAGATCGCCTCCGACCTGAAGCCCTCGCCGCGGGGCGAGCTGGAGATCACCGACGTCAACCGGATCTACCTGGAGCGGGGCGACCTTCGCGTCGAGCTGTTCAGCCGGGGATTCGCCTGGCTGGACACCGGGACGATCGAGTCGTTGATCCAGGCGGCGAACTACGTGGAGACGATCGAGGCCCGGCAAGGGTTCAAGATCGCCTGCATCGAGGAGGTGGCCTACCGCCAGGGCTTCATCACGGCCGCCCAGGTCGAGGCGCTCGCCGGGAAGCTCCCCAACGATTACGGCCGATACCTGATCCAGCTGCTCACCGAGGCGCCGACGCCCCCCGGCCGGGGCTGAGTCCGGACGCCCCGGGGGGGGAAGCCCCCCCGGGGTCGAGTCCGACGGCCCTCGCTCCTCTCACTTCAGCGCCTTCTCCACCTGGACGAAGGCGGCCTGTTCGAGGGGGTGGAGGTCGGTGGCTTCCAGGCCCCGGTCGCGAGCCTGGCCGAGGCTCCGCTTGGCGGCCTCGACGTCTCCCGCTTCCAGGTAGGCCCGCGCCAGGTGGAAGTAGCGGGCGGCGGAGGGGTCGATGGCGACCGCGTTTTCCAGGTCCTCGATGGCGCGTCGGCTCTCGCCGTTGGTGAGGTAGACGACGCCTCGGGTGTCGAGGAATTCGGGGATCGGGCCCCGCAGGGCGATCGCCTTGTTGATCATCTCCAGGGGGGCGGCCCCCTTGTCGCCCTTGAGGCTGAGGAGCCAGGCCAGGTTGTTCAGGGGGACGACCTCGCCGCCCCGAAGGCCGACGGCCTTGCGGTAGAGGGCGACGGCCTCGTCGTAGCGCCGCTCGCGATCGCGGAGGGTGGCCAGGGCGATCGTCAGCATGGGGGAACTGGGGTTCTGCTCCAGGCTGCGCTCGACCCAGGCCGAGACGCGGCCGATCTGGGTGGCGTCGTTGTAGGTCCGCGAGGAGAGCAGGACGGCGATCACCGTGGGGGCGATCGGCTCGGGGTTGGGGGTGGCCTTCCAGAGCGGCTCGCAGACGTCGAGCGCCTCCTGGACCCGGCCGCGGCGGCCGAGGAAGGCGGCGTAATCGAGCTGGTCCTCGAGCCGGGCCGAGGCGGTGGCGTTCCGCTTGAAGAGGCCCTCCGCCTGGTCGAACAGGCCGAGGTTCTCGGCCAGTTCGCCGGTGGCGCGGGCGAGGGCGGGCGACAGCGTGGGACGGTCGGCGATCTCCTTGATCCGGGCCTTCGCCGCCTCGGCCTTGCCGGTCGCGGCGTCGAGTCGGGATTGCAGGGCCAGGACGTTGAAGCCGTCCGGCTGGATCTTCTTGAGGCGGTCGATCAGCCCCTGGGCCTCGGTCGCGTCCTCGGCGCTGCTCCCGGTCTTGATGTGGGAGATCAGCTGCGAGGCGAAGTGGACGAGGCGGATGACCTGCTGGTTGAGCCCCTGGGCCGAGGTCGGCCGGGCGTCCTCGCGCATCAGCTCGCGGTACTCGGCGTGGGCCTGGTCCCACTTGCCGTCGGCCGCGTAGAGGCGGCCGAGGAGGAAGCGGTCGTCCTCGCTGGCCTGGCGGTCGGCGGACAGCTTCTCAAGGATCGCGATGGCCTTGAGGCGGTAGGGGATGATCTTCTGGGCCTCGTAGATGCGGGCCAGGACGCGGAGGTCTTCCGGGTCCTTGGGGGCCTCGGTCTCGGGCTGGCCCGGCGGGGCGTAGAGGTAGAGCGCCTTGAGCGCCTGCTGGTAGTCGTGGGTCATCTCGGACCGGGCGACGTAGGTCAGGGCGAGGGTCCGCTTGGCCCAGGCGAGCTGGGGGGCGGTGACGACCGTCTTGGGGTCGGCCGCGTTCTTGAGGATGGCCGACAGCTCCTTCTCGACGTCGTCGACCAGGTTGCCGCGGAGCAGGAATTCGACGTAGCCGCGCCGGAGCGTGAAGTCGTCGGGCTTGGCGGCCTGGGCCTTGGCGAACGCGGCCTTCGCCGTCGCCAGCCACCTGGCCCTCGGGGCCTCCTGGGCGGCGGCCTGGTAGCCCTGGGCGATCAGGTCGGCGCAGGCGGCCACGGCCAGCGGGGCTCGCTCGGGGCCGACGGCCTTCTCGACCTGGCCCGCGACCTGCTCGGCCTTGGCGACCCGGCCGGTCGAGACCAGGAACTGGACCAGGACGATGTAGCGGTTGGAGTCGGCCGGGTCGGCGGCCACGGCCTTGCGCAGCTCGTCCTCGGCGTCGTCGGGGCGTTGCTGCCAGAGCAGGAGCTGGGCCAGCAGGATCCGCTCGGAGAAGTCGGTGGGGCGGGCGGCGATCCGCTGCCTGACGATCTCCTCGGCCTTGTCGAACTCCTTGTCGCGGATGGCCTTGTCCAGCAGCGAACGCTCGACCATCGAGGGGGCGGACGATTCCTCGCTGAGCACCGGGACCTTGCCCCAGAGCTGGCTCACCTCGGCGGTGCGGCCCGCCTTCATGAGCATGTCGGTGGCGCGCTGGACGACCCCCAGGTTGCGCTGGCCCATGTCGACGGCCTGGCGATAGAGGTCGGCCGCGCGGTTCAGGCGGCGTTGCTTGTCTTCCTCGTCCTTGGCTAGGTCGATCTCCTGTTCCTCGAGCTGGGCGGAGGTCAGGGGGATGATCGACCAGTCGGGGCGGCGCGACCGCAATTCCGCCAGGAGGCCGCGGGCCTCGCCGCGGAGCCGGGCCTTCTCGTCGGCGTCGGCGGCGACCTTGGCCTGCCAGAGGCGGTACTCGATCTGGCCGTAGCGGAGCATGTAGCCTTCGGCCCCCTCGACCTCCTGGATCCCGGCCAGGGCCTTCTCGATCTCGGCGCGGCCGCGGGCGACCTCCTCGGGGGTGGGTTCCGGCTTGATCTGGAAGGCGAGCGCCAGGAGCTGGAGTCGGGGCTGGAGGTCGTTGGGGGCGAGTTCGGCCCGCTGGGTCCAGACGGCGGCGGCCTCGTCGCGGGCGCCCCGGCGCGACAGCTCCTCGCCGATCGAATCCAGGAGGGTCATCCGGGCCTCGGTGGGCAGGGACGACGTGTCCTTGGCCATCGCGAGCAGGTCGGCGGCCAGATCGACCGCCCCTCGCGCCGTCAGCACCTTGACCCGGGCCAGGCGGAATTCCAGGGAATCCCCCAGGGCCTCGCGGCCCTCGTCGAGGGTGCGAAGGGCGGAGGCGAAGTCCTTCTTCGTGGTCTGGACGTCGGCCAGGGCGATCCAGATCAAGGGGGCCGAGCGATCGCGGGGGCCTTGGCCCGGGCGGCCTCCAGCAGGGCGACGGCCTCGTCGCGGCGCCCTTGCGCCAGCAGCGACTGGGCCTGCAGGACGGTCGCCTGGGAGGACGAGGGGTCGTCCTTCGCGGTCAGGGCGATCAGCCGCTCGACCTCGGGCCAGTCGCGGCGGGCGGCCGTGACCCGCTGGTTGCGGGCGATCAGGAGTTGCAGCAGGGGCGGCCGGGCCGCCGGGACCGTCTCGGCCAGGGGGCGGTACTCGGCGATCGCTCGATCCACCTCGCCCTGCTTCACCAGGTCGGCGATCCAGATCAGCCGGGCCTGGATGTTGTTGGGGTCGTCGCGGACCGCGCTGGCGAGGGCCGTCCGCTGCCGCTCGGGGTCGCCCAGGTTGGCGTAGCACCGCGCGAGCAGGTTGCTGATGTCGGCCCGCATCGCGGGGTTCGACGAGAAATCCAGCGGCGAGAGCGTCTCGAGCAGGATCTTCTTGGCTTCCAACCAGTTACGTGAATTCACGTGATAATACGCCGTGTAGTACTCGGCGTAGACCTTGAGGCCGAGCCGGCTCAGCTCCTGGATCTGGTCGCGGAGTTCGATCGTCGCGCCCCGCTGGGCGAGGACGTCGGCCAGGGTGACCCTCAGGTTCGCGTCGTCGGGGAGGACTTCGAGGCCCTTCTGGAGGATCTTGATCCCGGCCGTCGCGTCGCCCGACTGCATGGCGAGCAGCGCCGACGCCAGGTAGAGCCGCCCCGCCTTGGGGTCGGCCTCGAGGCCCTGCTTGAGGACTTGCGCGGCGGCTTCCCGATCGGGCGGCTTCCGCATGGTCTCGAGCTGGGCCAGTTCGAGGTAAGGCTCGGACTCCTTGGGCGCCAGTCGGGAGGCCTCCTGGTAATCGGCCCTGGCGGCTTCGAGATGGCCTTCGTTCGTCAGGACCTGGCTGCGGTATCGGCCCCGCACCAGATAGGAGCGGTAGTCCTTGGGATCGGCCTGGACCATCTCGTCGATGATCCGGTCGGCCTCCTCGGGCTGGTTGAGCTTGAGCCGTTGGATCGTCGCCGCCCGCATCCGGGCGTCGAATCGTTCCTTGGCCCCCCGAGTGAAAGCCTGCTGATAGGAGGCGACCGCGCCGCGGTCGTCGTCGGTCTCCTGCTGGACGCGTCCCATCAGGTAGGCGAGGTCGCCGTCCTCGGGGTTCTGCTTCAGCAAGACGTTCAGGTGGGTCCGCGCCTCGATCAGAGGGTCTCTGCCCCCGGTATACACGAGCAGCTCGGCCAATTGCCGCCGCACGTCGTGGCGATCCGGCTCCCTGAGCAGGACGTCCTTGTAGATCTGCGCCGCCTGGCCGATCCGCACCGGAGTCTTGGAACGCTCCAGGAGGACCTTGGCGTAATTGACCTGGGCGTCATGGTCCTCGGGGAAAACCAGGACGTGCTGGAGGTAGGCTTCCTCGGCCTTCGCCAGGTCGCCGGCCTTCTCGGCCGCCTCGGCCCGGGCCAGGTTGCTCCGCCCCAGTCGGGAGACCTGGTAACGCTGGAGCAGGACGACGCAAACGACGCCCAGGATGAGGACGACGGCCGCGATCGCCATGCGCCTCAAGGTCTTCGGTCCCATGGAGCAACCTCTCAAGTGGTGCGGAGCGCGAGGCACGATTCCCGATGACGGACGGGGGTGCTCCGTCCCGGCGGGCGATCTCGACGCCGTCCGCCGATCGGCGCCTTCAGTCTAACGAGTCTCCCCGTTAAACATCAAATCCGCCGACGAAGCCCCATTCTTACCCTAGTCCATACGCGGCCCGCATCAAAATAAGACGGCCCAATTTCGCAATCTTCCATGCAATCGCGACATCGCAAGCCTCGACCCGCCGGATCTCGATGCACCCACGATTAACCGGGCATGCTTCGCCGTACCGTCGATCGGCCGCGAGGTTTCCCCGCTCCCCCGAATTCGCCCGGCCCATCGGGGCGTCCACGATTAACCGGACATACTTTCGATAGGCCTCCCGCCATCCCGACGCGGGAAGGATCAAACGTCCACACCGATTAACCGAGCATACCCGCCGCCTCGCCCGCTCCCGCTTCCTGGAGCCTCCGAAGGCCCAATCCACCGAATCCGCGCCGTCCGACCCGTCCTCGGCCCGGGGGAGGCCGTCGTCGACCGCGACCCCATCTCGCCCTCCGGGATTCTTCGTGTCCAGGGGAACACCCCGATTCATGGCGCATACTTCCGGGATGCGGTCGATCCGGCGCATCCGAACACTAACGATGTTCGAACCGCAGTGGACACCAGAACATACCGATAGACCGAGCATGGAATTTGGGCCGTTTAGCGATTACCCAGACATACTTCCCACGATAGACCAGACATACTTAGGGCCTGCACTCACGATCAACCGGACATACCACTAGCGATTAACCGGACATAGTTACGGTTTGTAAGTTCTTGAATGACAAGGCCTTGCGATGCAGAGAATTTGTTTCTAGACTCTTGTAGAGACTAGAAGACAACAACACGGGGAATTTCCCGTTGGTGTTGTCCTCCTCGATTTGCGATTCAGGACGATGAGGACCGGGACGGATCTCGATGCGACAGCCTCTGGGGCCGACGCCGGGAGCATCGGGATGGAAGAGCTGGAACTCTCGTTCGGGGATGGGGAGGGCGAGGAATCGCCGGTCGAGGAAGTCTCGACTTCGAGCGACGCGGGCTGGAAGGACGAGCTGAACCTCGCCGAGTTCCCGATCGCCGCGCTCACGGACCGGGTCCCCGACGGCCAGACGACCCTGGTGTTCGAGGATCGGCTGGAGCTGCGCGACAGCCCGCCGATCATCCGTCGGCTGACGATCATGGGGACGCACAAGCACGGCCTCCCCACCTCGCTCGACGACGAGCTTCTGGTGGGACTGATCCAGCTCACCAAGCGGCGGAGCAACTTCACCGACGCGCGGGTGCCGTTCTCGCGGTATGAGCTGATCGAGCTGCTGGGCTGGCCCCAGAGCGGCCAGAGCTACCGCCGCATCGAGGAGGCGCTGCACCGCTGGGTGGGCGTGGTCCTGATGTACGAGAACGCCTGGTGGGACAACACGGCCAAGAGCTGGGTCGACGAGCAGTTCCACGTCCTGGACAACGTGACCCTCTACGATCGCGAGCGTTGGCGGAAGTCCTCGGCGCGGTCGAAGGCGGGCAAGGGGACGACGTCGAAGGCCGACAAGCCCCCCCTGCCCCTCTCCAGCTTCAAGTGGAACGACGTGATGTTCCAGAGCTTCCAGAGCGGCAACCTGAAGCAGCTCGACCTGGAACTCTACCTGAAGCTCCGGCTGCCCACCACGAAGCGGATGTACCGGTTCCTGGACAAGCGGTTCTACCGCCGGATGCGGCTCGACTTCGACCTCCGGACCCTGGCCTGCGAGCACATCGGCCTGAGCCGGTCGTACGCGCCGACCGAGCTGAAGCGGCGGCTCAAGCCGGCCCTGGAAGAGCTGGAGCAGCTCGGGTTCCTGGAGGTCCTGACCCCCGAGGAGCGGTACTCGTACGTCAAGCGGGGGACCTGGCGGATCATCCTGATCCGGGGCCGTCGCGGCGGCGCGGCGGGGGCCGACGAGGGGACCGACGACGAGCCGTGCGAGCTGGTCGAGGCGCTTCGCGGTCGCGGCGTCACGGCCAAGGCCGCCCAGGAATTGGTGGCCGAGCACCCGGCGACCCGGATCCTGACCAAGCTGGAGGTCTTCGACTGGCTGATCCGCAACGAGGACAAGCGGATCGGCAAGAACCCGGCCGGCTACCTCGTGGCCTCGATCCGGTCGGACTATCAGGAGCCGAACGATTTCCGGTCCTCGACCGGGGCCGAGTCCGCGAAGCAGGCGGCGCAGGCGACCCGCAAGGAGGCCGAGACCAAGGCGGCCGAGGCCAAGGCCCGGGACGAGGCCGTCGCCCGCGGCGAGGCCGATCGGGAGGCCCGCCTGAAGGCCGTCTGGGAAAAGCTCCCGACCGACCAACGCGACGCGATCCTCGCGACCGTCAAGGCCGAGAATCCCGGCCTGGGCCGCTGGAAGAAGATGCTCGAGCCCCTCTGCCTGGCCGCGCTGGAGGCGCGGCTCCGCGACGGCAAGGTCGCGTCCAGCCAGCCCCTGCTCTTCCCCGATTCCGACGAGTCCTGACCCGTCTCGATCTCGGCTCAGGCGGCGTCCCCTTCCAGGTCGCGGTCCGCGGCCGCCTCGGCGCTCCGGCCCGATCGGCGGTCGCGGGAGTCGTACAGGACCATCGACGCGACCAGGGGCCGAAGCAGGTCGTTGACGACCTCAGAGCGGTCCTTCCCCATGTGGATCGCGTACAGCCAGAGCTTCTTGTCGACGTCCTCCTCGATGGCGAACATCCGCTGCACGCGCTTGGGCTTCGACGGCTTGGCCCGGCTGGCGCGCGACCGCGACGACGAGGACGCCGGCGCGGCGCGGCCGGTCGGCTCCTGATCGGCGGTCGCTTCGGAGTCGCCCGGCTCGGCGGCCGTCGACGTCGAGGCCGAGGGCGCGTTCCCCGCGGCCGGGACGGCGATCCGGCGTTCGAACTCGGCCTCGGTCATGCTCGGCCGGGTCAGCCCGGTCCGGTTCTCCGGTCCGGGGATGCCTCCACGTCGGGTCACGCTGCTCATGGTCCACCCCCCTTCCCCGTCGGGTCCGGCTCGCGCCGGGGTCGCCTGAAATTTCTCTTGGATCCGCGCTCGCGCCGCGGCCAACTAGGGTCCAAACATCGGTAGCGGCCGCGCGGGGCGGCCGGCGCTCAGGAGGCTTCCCGGTAGTGCGGGTCGGGTTCGCCGAAGCCCTCGGCCGCGTCGTCGCCGAAGTCCGAACCGGCCGACGAGGCGTCCGCGAGCGGCGCGTCTTCCAGAAATTTCGCGGCCGCCGCGCGGTAGGCCGAGGCCGCCGCGCCCATGCGGTCGTAATGGATCAAGGGGACGCCCCGCGCGTAGGCCTCGCGGAACTTGACCGACGCCGGCACCACCAGCTCGTGCGCCAGCGGGCCGAAGTAGTTGCGGACCTCGGCCTCGATCTGCTTCGAGACCAGGGTGCGGTCGACCCTCGTGATGAGGACGCCGGTGATCGCCAGCGGGCCGGCGTCGGTGAACTCCAGCCGGAACTCGCTGACCGTCTGCACCAGATCCTCCAGCGCCCGGACGCCGGCGAGGGCCGCGACGCAGGGGTCGATGGGGATCAGGATCTCCGAGACGGCGTAGAGGATGGCCACGTTCAGCGGGGTGAGGACCGGGCTGGTGTCGAAGAGCACCACGTCGAATCCGGTCAGCCCCTTGAGCAGCCGTCGGATCCGGAACTCGCGCCCCTGCCCCAATCCCTGGACGCCGCCCATCTGATCCGAGCAGTTGCCGAGCCGATCGCCGGGGGGAACGACCGACAACCCGGGGTAGTCCGTGGCGACCGCGACGTCGGCCAGGCTCAACCCTTCCAGCATGGCGTCCGCAAGCCCGACGGCCGGCGCGCCTCGGGGGAAGAACCCGAGCGCCGCGTTGCCCGACGGGTCGGCGTCGACCAGGAGCACGCGGCGGTCAAGCTCGACCAGAGCCGCGGCCATGTTGATCGCCGTCGTGCTCTTGCCGACCCCTCCCTTGGCGTTGGTGATCGCGACGCTCTTCATGATCCCCCCTCCCCCGCAGCTCGACCGCCCAGGATCGACGCCGTTAAAGCCCTGATTTCATTGAACTTAACGGCGGCACCTTGGAGACTTGGCGGACTGGCCGCTGGGTTGCGATGTTTCTTGACGCCTGGACACCTGGATTCCATGGAAAACCGAAACCCTGACGCCTTGTTCTCTTGATCTATCGGTCACTGGATGCCTCGGCTTGTCGATTCCTCGAAAAATTGGCGACTTGATCCCCAGGCGCCAAGTTGCCAAGGCACCGATGTAACAGGACGGCCAGGTGCCAACTCTGCTTGGCGATGCAACGATCATGGCGAATGGGCATCCAGGCATCAGGGTGATCGATGTGCCAGGGAGCCATGGGGCCAGGGTGACGCGAAGACCAAGGCGTCATGCGCCCGTTGGTGCCAAGGAACCTGGGCGGCATGGGGGCCTGTAATAGCTTGGTTCCAGGGCGGCTGGGTATCGGTTTGGCATGACGCCTGGGTTTCCATCCGCATGAAAACCAAGTCAGCCTACCGGACTTGGAATCCTGGTCACTTGCAGCATCGCTCGCCTTGCTCTCCATCTCTCATGGTTTATCGGCATCAAGAGGCTATGACGACCAATCCCTATGGAGCGCCTGGGTGGATTGGACAAATGGGACCAATCGAACTGGGAGCCCATGTCGCTGTCTCGCCTTGGGCCTGCGGGGGGCTTGGTGAATTGGCACCCAGGGGATCGAGCCGACTTGATGCCAGGGCGGCAAGTCGCCATTGCCACCCAGCGACCCTGGAACCCTGGCGGCTTGACGCCTTGGTGCATGGCGTACCCTGGTGCCATGTCGCCCAGGGGCCTTGGCTTGTCCGTGGGTGCGTGAGCAGGCCGAGCCGGCCGGTGGACGTAGCGATGGCCCCGACCTGAGCCGCGACACCAAAGCAGGGGGGGTGTCCCTGGCGACATGGTTTCAAGGCGACTGGGCCGGCAAGGTGCACGAGACATCAAGGGGGCAGGGGGGCCAGGGCATGTTGGTTTCAAGTCGCATTGATGGCAAGGCGTCTGTGTGCCTGGGTCCCAAGGCGGCTGGGAATCAAGCGACCTGGGAGATTGGGGATCAAGGAGCCTGCGAGCCTTGGATCCAATGTGCCAGGGCA
Organism: Planctomyces sp. SH-PL62; assembly: GCF_001610895.1. NCBI lineage: Bacteria > Pseudomonadati > Planctomycetota > Planctomycetia > Planctomycetales > Planctomycetaceae > Planctomyces > Planctomyces sp. SH-PL62. The sequence goes on from NZ_CP011274.1 coordinate 23,710, forward strand.
CCAAGGTTCCAAGGTGGTGGCGCGAGCAAGGCAATGTGGCAAGTTGGCGGCAAGGTCGCCATATGCCAGGGGGCCAGGTTGTCAGGGTGCCAAGGTTCCAGGATTCCAGTCTGCATCGGTTCCTTGGAACACAGGTCCGTGTGAAACCATGTCGCCATTTGCAGCATGCCACTTGTAGTGCCATGGCGCCTTGAAGCCAAGGTGATCGAGGGGCCAAGGTCGAGGAGGCGCCCTGGATCCATGACGCCTCGATCGACTTGGTCCATTGGATAGTTGTGGCCGGGCTCTCGATCGCCTCGCGAGCCCGTCGCGTCTCAGCGGAGTGGGGCAGGGCAGGGGGGCGTCAGCCGGACGAACCCGAGGCGCGGCGCGTCGCAGCCGGCGTCCTCGCGGGGGGGCGGGACGGGCCGTCGCGCCGCGTCGGCTCGGGCTCGGCGCCTGGGCGTCCTCGCCGGAGGGGGTCAGGATTCGCAGGCGACCCATCGAGGACGACGACGCCGAGACCGTTTCGGATTGGGTTCGATTGGGGAGTTCGGGAGCGTCGGTTCTGGTCGCAAGGCCTGGTTCGATGGCGGGTTCTGAGGGATTGGGATTGGCTTCGTTCGGCGCTTTCTTCGGGGTCGCCTTGGGCCTGGGCTCGGGGCGGACGGACTCCTTGCGGAGCTTGCTCAGGGTCTCGACGGTCTTGATCAGCTCGCGGGTTCGGGCGGTCTGGAACCGGCGCAGGCGCTCGGAGGCGTCGCTGGCCGAGAACGAGGCTTGCTCGGCCAGCTCGCGGGCGTCGTCCCCTTCGATGGCGTCGAGGTCGTCCAGGAGTTCCTCCAGGCGCTCGATCTCACGTTCGGCGATCGAGCGGAGCCGGGCGACGGCCGCCTCGGCGTCGACGGGCCGGGGGACGATCTCTCGCCAGAGGCGCCAGGCGCTGAAGGCGGGGTCTTCGTAGGGGGTGGACTCCTGGGCCTTCTTCCAGAACCGGACGCCCCAGCCGGTCTCGATGACTTCCCAGGCGAGGAAGACCTCGTTCAGCTCGGGGTCGTCGATGGCGTCGAACGGCTGCTTGCCCAGGAGCCGGATGAACTTGAACTGGTCGAGGAACGTCCAGTCCTGGTCCGAGAGGATGAGGCAGCGGATCTCGGTCCAGCGGTCGAGGAGCCAGCGCGCGCCCTCGGTCGTCTCTTCCAGGCCGGCGAGGAAGGCGGCGGGATCGTCGTCCCACTCGGGCCCCGATCCGGGGAGGAGCCGCTTGCCGGCCAGGTAGAGGAGCTTGCGGGCCAGGTCGCAGACGTGAGCGGTGCGCCTGGCGCGGGAGCGGAGCATCGCCTTGCGGACGCGACGGGAGAGCAGGGCGGCCTCGAACCGCTCGGCCCGGTCGAGCGCCCAGGAGGTCCGCGCCGCGCGCGAGACCAGCTCGCGCTCGATGGCGTTCGACGGCTGATAGTCGTCCGTCCACTCCTGGATCCGCGCCTGCAACTCGGCCGGGTCTTCCTGGGGGAGCACGGCGGGGCCGTCCTGCGCGCGCGCGCCGTGCTTCAGGGCGTTCAGCCGCGACCGCGACTTGCCGGCCTCGGTCCGGGGGCCGGTCGATTTTCCGGCGTTGGCGCGGTTGGCCTGGATCTGGGCCTCGGTGGCCATGTCGTGCGTCTCCTCGTCGGTGGGCGTCGATGGGGCCTCTACCGAAGAGGATGTATCCGAATGCGCAAATGGGGACGTGCGGGGGCAGGGGAGGGCTCGGGGCGACCAGGCTGGATCTGTCGAATTTTCCGTCTCTGCGACGGGAGAAATCATGCTGGTGCGATCATACCTCCCCCCCGGTGGGGGAAGGACGTTCTTCACCGCCGGAACGGACGGACGCCGCGAGGGGCGTACGGCCCTGGATGGGTCGCACGGCTCGCGGCGTCGCGTCGATTGCTTGGCATCTATCGATAATCAGCGGCCGCTGTAGGTGAGGGTGGTCTTGATCCAGGCGAGGTTGCGTTCGAATTCCTCGGACGAGCGTCGGAAGGTGGTGAAGCTGGAGCCGAGGAACCGGGCGCTGACCGCCCCGATCAGGGCGACGACGACGAGGGCGCCGAGGCCGGTGAGCATGAGGGCCTGGGCGGGCTGCATCGCAGCCGCCTGGGCGATCCAGAGGGCGAGGCCGGCGAGGAGGACGCCGGTCCCGGCGATCGCCAGGAGGACGGCGACGACCAGGCCGACGATCGCCGGGATGGCCCTGGAGAGGGTCTCCCGGGCGTCGGCCGCGGCGAGCTGGCCCTGGAGTGAGGCCAGGTTCGCCAGGTCGCTGCCGAACGTGCCGACGTCCTCCATCAACCCGCCGCCGGTCGACCGGCCGTTGGCCTGGGCCGGGCCGCGGGCGTCTTTCACGACCTCTTGATGAGCCATCCCAGGAGGACTCCCACAGCCAGGGAAACGCCGACGGCCTTGACCGGATTGGAGACGATTGCGTCTTCGAGCGACTGACGGTAGGGCTCGATGGCGTCTTCCATCTGGTCGTACGCCTGGCGGGCCTGTCGGCTGGCGTCGTCGAAGCCGCGGCGGGCGGTCTCGCCCATGTCGCCGAGGGCCTCTCGGGCGTTCTCGACCGGTTGCCGGGCGCCGCCGGTCCATCCGCCGAACATCTGGGAACCCATGATGATTCTCCTTCGCGTCGTTTCAGGAAAAGGGTCCGGACGAACTCAACCGCGCCGCGAGGCGGACCGGGCGGGGCCGCCGTCGTAGGACTCTCCCGGTCTCCCGGAAGAGGAAGGGGGGACGAATTCGCCGGGGGGCTTGAGATTCAGGTGTTGCTTGAGCTGGTCTTCCAGCCAGACCGCGGCATAGGCCTGGACCGACTGGCCGACGAGAGGCCAGAGCATGCCGACCCCCCAGCTCAGCAGTCGACGGCCGAGCGGCTTGGAGGGCTTCTCGGGCGGGGCCGGGGGCTGGAAGAGCAGGGGCCGGGGGGCCGCGTCGGCCGTCGAGAGAGGCAGGGCGTCGGCCGCGATCTCGACGACGCGCCGGGTCTTCTTGCGGCGGGGGACCACGAAGTAGCCCACCGCCAGACCGGCCCCGAGCGCGATGTACGGGTGGTTGCGGATGACCGACCGCCAGTCCATCGCCTGCTCGACCTCGCTGACGACGTTCGAGGCGCTGGTGTGCATCTCGCGGCGGATGAGGGCCATCTGGCGCCGGATCTCGTCGACGTCGCTCACGGCTGGCTCCCCTGGACGAGGCTGTCATCGTCGGCGGCCGGGGGCGGGGGCGGCCCGGTCTCGTCCAGCGACAGGCGGCGGGCCAGGTCGGCCCAGAAGATCAGGCCGGCGAGGTTCTCCTCCGCGTCGACGACGAGGGCCAGGCGGGCCCCGGCGGCGGACATCGTCTGGAGCACCTGGTCGACGTGGGCGTCGAGAGGGATCGTGGGGAACTCCGTGACCATGACCTCGGTGACCGGGCGATCGGCCAGGTCGGGCGAGTCGGCCACGGCGAGGGCCACGTCGCGATCGACGACCACCCCGACCGGCTTGCCGGCGTCGATGACCGGGACCACGTCGCTGTCGTTCTCCTTGAAGATCATCACGGCCTCGGTGACCGTGCTGAACGGGGAGCAGGACCGGACGACGGGGGACATCACGTCGGCCGCGGTCAGATCCTCGGACGCGAGGACAGGGATCGGATCGGGCGAACCGGCGCTCATGGTCGGGCTCCAGGGAATGGGATTCGGCGAGTTCCTCGCCCCACGTCGCGGGCGCGAATCGCTCAACGACCAGGTGGTAATGCAGATGCCGTGCCGATCGCCCGGGATCACTCCCGGCCGACCTGCACCTCGGCCTTGGCCTTGGCCTCCGTCTCGGCCTCCGTGTCCGCCTCGGCCTCGGCGTCGGTCGGGGCCTCCGGGCTGCGGTTGAGGATCAGGGCGCGGGCCGAGGCCAGCGAGACGACGACCCGGCTGGCCGAGGCCGGCTTGAGGCTCTCGACCACCTTCGGCGTCTCGGCGTCGTCGTCCCAGTAGCCGAAGACGACGGGAGTCTCGGGGTATCGGGCGCGCATCCGCTTGGTCAGGTAGCGGGCGCGGGTGAGGCCGATGGGGGGGAGGTGGGAGATCAGGATCAGGGCCGGGTCGAGCTGGGCGACCTTGTCCGTGACCTGCAGCGAGGAGCCGCCGGCGGAGATGATCGTGAACCGCACGCCCGACGGCTTCAGCAGCATGTTGAGCATCCGGAGCACCAGGGCGTCGGCGCCGCCGCCGGTGGCCAGGCCGACCAGGGGCCGGTCCTCGTCCTTCAGCGAGCCCAGGGAGGGGAGGGGGTCGATGTCGAGCTTGGACGTCGCGACGGGGGTCGGCGAGGAGCGGCCCCCCAGTCGGAATCGGCTGAGCAACCGGCGTCGGGCCGCTTCCGCCCGAGTGCGGACCGGCGACGGCTCGGTCGAGTCCTGGGCCTGGGCCGGGGCCGGGGCCGGGGCCGGGATCAGGACCACGTCGTCGCGGTCGGAGACGTCGTCGAGCCAGTCGCGGACGACCCGCCAGATGAAGGCGACGTCGCGGTTGTCGACGAAGTCGTGGGTGCGGTCGTGCTCGGCGCGGGAGAGGGTCGGGACGATGATCCGGTCGCAGACCTCCTCGAACGAGGTCGCCTTGACGGCCTCGTCCAGCAGGAGCAGCGAGCCGTCGAGGTCGTGGCTGAGGACCTTCTGGTACCAACGCAGGTCGTCGGCCACCTCGACGTCGTGGCGGAGCAGGGTGCCCAGGAAGCCGAGGCCGGGGATCGACCGCCCGGCGACCGCCAGGCAGACCGTCAGCGCGTTGGCCAGCAGCAGCCCCAGCGGCCCCCAGAGCCAGGCCCAGAACATGGCCGCCACCAGCAGGCCGATCGGCGAGATGCCGGTGCTCTTGCCGTAGAGCAGGGGCTCGATGCTGTTGACCACCACCTCGGCGGCGGCGAACAGGGCGAAGACCAACAGCGGTTCGGTCCAGCCCGGGAAGTGGGCGATGGCGATGACGAACGGGAACGAGAACGACAGGACCGTCCCCAGGTAGGGGATGAACCGGAAGATCGCCGCCAGGAACCCCCAGAGGGCCGGCGACGGCAGGCCGATCGCCCAGGCCCCCAGGCCGATCGCCGTCCCGAACCCGGCGTTCACCAGCGCCAGGGCCGTCAGGTAGCTGCTCAGGCCCCGGCCGATCTGGCCCAAGGTCTTGGTCGTGACACCGATCTGCCCCCATCCCACGAGCTGGATGATCCGGTTGCCCACGTCCTCGCGCTCGAACAGGAGGAAGACGACCAGCAGCAGGACGATCCCGACCAGGGCGATGCCCGACTCGAAAGGGCCGAGGTAGGTGTGGATCCGGCCCCAGAGGTCCTCGCCGCCGACGATCCGCACGGGCTGCGCCCGATCCCGGTCCCGGCGCTCCTGCTCGGACGCGATCGACTCCTCGAGCTCGGTGGCGGCCGAGAAGACCCGGTCGAGCGACGAGGACTCGCCCGGCTTCAGCCCGGCCAGCTTCTTGTTGATGTTCTGCTGATAGGCGGGGATCTCCTTGGCCAGCGTCGCGAACTGGTGGCCGACGACGTACGAGGTGCCGACGATCCCGGCCACCAGGACGATGAGGACGGCCGCCACGCTCAGGACCCGAGGGAGCCCCAGGCGCTCCAGCCGGGACACCACGGGGGCCAGCAGGAAGGAGACCAGGATGGCGAGGGCGACCGGCTTCAGGACCTCGGCCGCCAGCGACATGGCGATGATGATCGTCCCGCCGATCAGGAGGAAGCGGAGCAGCCGAGTCGTGGCGACGTCGAGGTTCATGGCGATCGTTTCTCGCGAGCCTGCGGGGAGGGTGAGGCGGATCGGGACCCATCCCGCCGCGGGCCGTCGGCCTTCACCTTCCTTTAGCAATCGCCGCGCCGGAGACGCGGATTCGCGCGACGTCGCGCCGGGGCTCGCGAGTTCCCGGCCGTGCGCAAGGGGATTCCCAGGGCCGCGAGGGGGGCCGGGATCGATGTCGGCGGGGGTGCCGAGGGGGGCGAATCCCCGCGCCGCGAGGGGGCGGACGCGGGGGTTCGAGGCGGGGTCACTTGGGCTTGTAGGCGGCGGTGTCGATCTTGTAGAGGGCGATCTTGGCGGAGATGCTCCGGCGCGAGAGGCCGCTGATCTTGGCGCAGCGGCCGACGTGACCCCGGCACTTCCGCAGGGCCTTGCGGAGGTATCGCTCCTCGAAGGCCGAGGTCAGCTCGGAGAGCTGATCGGTCAAGGGGCGGGCGAGGTCGACCTGGAGCGAACCCCGGCGGCCCTTCTTGGGGACGAGGTCGCGGGGGAGGTTCTCGGGCTTGATCTCGCCGTCGCGGGCGGTGACGCAGGCCCGCTCCATGGCGTTCTCCAGCTGGCGGATGTTGCCGGGCCAGGCGAAGGAATAGAGCCGGTCCATGGCGGCGCTGGAGATGTGGGCGGCGTTCTGGCCGGGCCGGGCGTACTTCTGTGCGAAGTAGGTGGCCAGGAGGCGGATGTCCTCGGGCCGCTGGCGGAGCGGGGGGAGGTCGATCTTGACCACGTTGAGGCGGTAGTACAGGTCCTCGCGGAACTTCCCCTCCTTGACCGCCGCTTCGAGCCCCTGGTTGGTGGCGCCGATGACCCGGACGTCGACCTCGATGGGGGCGTTGCCGCCGACGCGCTCGAACTTCCGCTCCTGGAGGACGCGGAGGAGCTTGATCTGCATCGACATGGGGATGTCGGCCACCTCGTCGAGGAAGAGGGTGCCGCCGTGGGCGATCTCGAACCGGCCCTTGCGCTGGCCGGCGGCGCCGGTGAACGACCCCTTCTCGTGGCCGAACAGCTCGCTCTCCAGCAGGGTTTCCGAGAGGGCCGCGCAGTGGACGGGGACGAACGGCCCCTTGCGGTACTCGGCCGAGGCCTGGTGGATGGCGCGGGCGAGCTGCTCCTTGCCGGTGCCGGTCTCCCCCTCGATGAGGACGGTGGTGGTGGTGTCGGCGATGTTGCCGATCAGCTCGAAGATCTCGAACATCTTCGGGCTCTTGCTCAGGACGTTGAGGAAGCGGTGCCGCTCGCCGATCTGGGCTCGGAGGGCGGACAGCTCGTCCTGGAGGCTGCGCTCGCGGAGGGCGCGCTCGATGAGGAGGCAGAGGTGCTGGGGGTCGGGGGGCTTGGTCAGGAAGTCGTAGGCGCCCATGCGCATGGCGTGGACGGCGTCGTCGATGCTGCCGTGGCCGGTGGTGACGATGACGGTCACCGGCAGCCGCCGGGCCTGGATCTCGGCCATCAGCTTCAGGCCGTCGACCTTGGGCATCCGCAGGTCGGTGACGACGATGCTGTACGGCTTCTCGGCCAGCATCTCCAGAGCCTGGGCGCCGTCGGGGGCGAGGTCGACCTCGATCCCCAGCGCCATGTTGAGGAGCTGCTGGAACGAGGTGCGCGTGTCCTCGTCGTCCTCGACGAGGAGCATCCGCCGGACCGGCTCGACGCTCAGGGCCGTCGGCTCGGCGTCCTGGGGAGGTTGGGGGTCTCTCGGCTCGTTGTCGACGACTGTGGTCACCCGCTTCGCTCCCGGATCGGTGGGCGTCCGGCCCGTCGTCGCCCCGGCGACTCACGCCTGGATTGCGGGGCGTCTCCTCGGCCGTCGCGCCGCCTCCATGTTAACACAGCCGCCGCCGATCGTCAGGGCGCGGCGTCCCGACTTCCACCCGCACCGATCCGGCTCCCTGGAATGCGGTTTGCTTGGTGGTTTTAATAGAAAGGGAGCGCGACGCGCGCGGCGGAACGATCCCCTGCAAATCTCCCGACGGACGGATGGACCGACGCGCATGAAGACCCGGACCCAGTTCGACGCCGAACCCTCGCGGGCGTCCGCGGGCCCCCCGCCCCGCCTCGTGGGGACGGCCGACGCGGACGGGGCCGCGACCTCGTTCGACGACCGCTGGGCCGAGTACACCGGGCTGTCTCCGGCGGCCAGCCTGGGCGCCGGCTGGCTGGAGGCCGTCCATCCGCTCGATCGCGGCCCCCTCCTCCAGGCCTGGCGGACGGCCGCTGACGACGGGGCCGAGTTCGAGGCCGAGATCCGGCTCCGGCGCGGGGCCGACGGCGTTCATCGCCGCCACCGGGCCCGAGGGACCCCCGTCCGCGACGGGGCGGGGGCCGTCGCCCAGTGGGTCGTCGTCCTGAGCGAGATCGACGGCCCTCGTCGGGACGAGCGGCTCGAACGCATGGTCCGGGAGCGGACCGTCGAGCTGCGGCGGAGCAACGCCGAGCTGGAGCGGTTCGCGGCCGTCGCCGCGCACGACCTCCAGGAGCCGTTGCGGAAGATCGTGGCGTTCGGCGACCGCCTCGCCGCCCGTTCCGGCCCGACGCTCGACGCCCAGGGTCGCGACCACCTCGACCGGATCGCCGCCGCCGCCGGCCGCATGCGCGAGCTGGTAGACGGGCTCATGGAGCTTTCGCGGGTCGACGCGCGGGACCGTCCCCTCCCGGCCGTCGACCTGGGGGCCGTCGTCGCCGACGTCGTCGCGGATCTGGACGAGCTGGTCGCGAAGACCGGCGGCCGGGTCGAGGTCGGCCCCCTGCCGACGATCCGGGCCGACCGCACCCAGATGCGCCAGCTCTTCCAGAACCTGATCGGCAACGCGCTGAAGTTCCATCCCCCCGGTCGCGGTTCGCTCGTCCGCCTGTCGTCCCGGGTCGCGGACGACGGCGGGAATGCGACTTCCTGCTGGGTGCTGGAGGTGGCCGACGACGGGATCGGCTTCGACGAGGCCTACGGCGAGCGGATCTTCCAGCCCTTCGAACGGCTGAACGGCCGCGAGGCGTTCGAGGGCTCGGGCATGGGGCTGGCGATCTGTCGAAAGATCGTCGAACGTCATTCGGGTAGACTCACGGCGGTGAGCGCGCCGGGCGGGGGTTCCACGTTTCGGGTCGCGCTCCCCCTTGAACCTCCGACCCCGGGATCCCAATCTCATGATTCCCAAGCGAGAGCCGATCACGACGCCGACGAATGAAGACCGACGCGTCCGCCTCGGAGGTGGGGATGTCTGAGAAGCCGATCCGCCTGATGCTGATCGACGACGACGAGGAGGACTATCTCCTGACTCGCGACCTCCTTGAAGGCATCGCCGACATCGAGATCGAGCTCGACTGGCTCGCCGACGCCGACCGCGCCGTCGACGTGATCTGCGACGGGGGCTGCGACCTCTACCTGGTCGATTACAGCCTGGGGAGGATCGACGGGCTGGCCGTGATCCGCGAGGCCCTCGCGCGGGGCGCCTCGGCGCCGATGATCCTCCTGACCGGCCTCGACGAGCGCGCCATCGACCTCGACGCCATGCGCGCCGGCGCGGCCGACTTCCTGGAGAAATGGCGGCTCAACCCCACCCTCCTGGAGCGGTCGATCCGCTACAGCCTCCAGGAGAAACAGCACGCCGAGGAGCTGGAGCGCCGGGTCCAGGAGCGGACCACCGAGCTGGCCCGGGCCAACTCCGCCCTCCAGGCGCAGGTCGCCGAACGGGTCCGCGCCGAGGAGGCGCTCCGCACCGCCGACCGTCGCAAGGACGAATACCTCTCCACCCTGGCCCACGAGCTGCGCAACCCCCTGGTCCCGATCCGGAACGCCCTGGAGATCATGCGGCTGGCCGGCTCCGACCCGGCCGTCTTCGAGCCCAGCCGCGCCATGATCGAACGCCAGGTCAAGCACCTGATCCGGCTGATCGACGACCTCATGGTGGTGGCGCGGATCTCCCGAGGGATGATCAAGCTCAAGTATGAGTCCTCCTCGGCGGAACGCCTGACGGCGACCGCCGTGGAGAATCTCCAGCCGTTCCTGACCAAGCGTCGGCACGACTTCCAGGTCGACCTCGCCGAGGGCCTCCCCCCCCTGCGCGTCGATTCCGAGCGGCTGGTCCAGGTCCTTTACAACCTCCTGCACAACGCCGCCAAGTACACCCAGCCCGGCGGCCGGATCCGCCTGGGCGTGGAGCCCGAGGGCGACGGCGTCCTTTTCCGGGTCCGCGACGACGGGCCGGGCATCCCCCGGGACATGCTCCAGGCCGTCTTCGAGATCTTCTTCCAGGTCAAGCGGCCCGACGACGACGGCGTCGCCAGCGGCCTCGGCGTCGGGCTCTGGCTGGTCAAGCGGATCGTCGAGCTGCACGGCGGCCGGGTGGAAGCCCGGAGCGGGGCCGACGAGCGAGGGAGCGAGTTCCTCGCCTGGATCCCCGCGACCCCCCCCGACGCCGAAGAGTGACGGGTCCGGCATCGCGTTTGCACAGGTCGCATTCAGAGAATGACGAATGCCGATCCCAGCACGCGAGGAAGGTCCCCATGAGCACCCCCATGACGTCCCACGCCCCGGCCGGCTGGCTCGCGGCGATCAAGCACTTCTTCTGCCGGGTCTTCTCTCGGCCCGAGAATCGCGGCGCCTGCGACCGCATCGTGCCCGAGGAGGCGCGGCCGATCACGTCCGACGAGATCGTCGACGAGAGCTCCGAGGACTCGTTCCCCGCCAGCGACCCCCCGAGCTACACCGGCACGACCTCGTTCACCTGAGCCCGAGGCCCGACGCCCGAAAGGAGCCCGACATGGCGACCTGCGAGGTCTGCGGCAACGACTATGAGAACGCCATCACCGTGACGAAGGACGGCAAGGAGCACGTCTTCGACTGCTTCGAATGCGCGATCCACGCCCTGGCGCCCGCGTGCGCCCACTGCGGCTGCCGGGTGATCGGCCACGGCGTGTCGGAAGGGGGGGCGATCTACTGCTGCGACGCCTGCACCCGCCACGAGGCCTCTTCGCACCAGCATGCCGGATCCCGCTGATCGGCGGGCGGCACGAAACTTGCGGTCCTGGTCTCCCATGGCCTTCGGGCGTCGACGACGCCCGGCACTCCCCGGGACGGTCCCCGGGACGATCAGGCGAAGTCAACAAGGGGGATTCGACAGATGGCGGACGCGAGAACCCCGCTCGAGCGTGCCTTGACGCTCGCGGCGGTCAGCGGTTTGAGGGCCACGATGGGGCCGGCGCTGCTGGACTCCTCGAGGCGCGGCGGCGGCCGGCGGAGCGGCTGGGTGCTGGGGGCGCTGGGCGAGATGGCCGTCGACAAGCTCGGCCTGTTCACCCGGCGATATCGGCCGATGCTGATGGTCCCGCACGCCCTCGCCGGGGCCTACGCGGCCCGCGAGAGCCTGCGGCGGGACGGCGTCGAGGACGCCTCCGGCCCGATCATGGGAGCCGTGGTCGCCGCCGGCGTGGCGGGGGTCGCCCCCATCGCGCGGATGGCCCTGAACAAGGGCCTCGGCGTCAACGACGCGGTCCTCAGCATGGCCGAGGACTACCTCGCCCTGAAATTCGGCGGCGAGGCCGTCGGCCTCTCGATGGAGCAGCTCGGCGACGCGGCCAAGGACGCGCTCGGCGACCTCCGCGACAAGGTCGCCCCCGACCTTGAAATGCCCGCGATCCCCGGCATGGCTCCTTCCCCACCGCTCGCCGGCCGGGTCTGATCCCACGACCGCATCGCCCGAAACGCCCGGAGCCCCGCGCCATCGAAGCATGGCGCGGGGCTCTTTCATTTGTTATCGGGAGAAGGGATGAGTTCCTCCCGAGGGGGTCCCGTCCCCTGGGGCCGGTCCCTTGCCGAAGAGGAGGTAGAGGACCGGCAGAGCGAGCATGGTGAGCATCGTGTCGCAGGCCATGCCGAAGACGACGACGGTGGCGAGCGGCTTCTGGACCTCCGCGCCGATGCCGGTGGAGAGCATCATCGGCACGAACCCCAGGGCGGCGACCGTCCCGGTCATGAGCACGGGGCGGAGCCTCGCCAGCCGCGCGTCCTCGATGGCCGCCCGCTTCGGGAGGCCGCGGGCCATCCGGTCGCGGATGGCGCTGACCAGGATGAGCCCTTCGAGCATCGACGCCCCGGCCAGGGCGACGAAGCCGACCCCCGCCGAGATGGTGAACGGCAGGCCCATGACGTACAGCCCAAGGATCCCGCCCGCCCTCGCGAACAGGACGCCGCTGAAGATCATGAGGGCGTCCCGCACCGAGTGGAACGTCATGTAGAGCAGGCTCAGGATGAGCGCGAGGGCGAGCGGGACGACGATGTAGAGCCGCCGCTCGGCCCGCTCCAGATGCTCGAACTGGCCGCCCCATTCGATGGAGTAGCCCGTCGGCAGGCTTACCTCGCGGCCGATGCGGTCTCGCGCCTCGGCGACGAACGAGGCGATGTCGCGGCCCCGCACGTTCGTCTGCACGATGAGCCGACGCCGGCCCCAGTCCCTCTGGATCGTCGACGGCCCGACCGTCGGCTCGATCGTCGCCAGGCGGGTCAGCGGGAGCCTCTGGCCCGAAGCGGTCGTGATGAAGAGGTCTTCCAGGGCCTCCGGGTCGTCGCGGTATCGGAGCGGCAGCCGCACCACCAGGGGGAATCGCCTGTCCGGCTCGATGATCTCGCCGACGCCGATCCCCCCGATGGAGCGGATGACGTCGGTCACCGCCCGCGCCGGGACGCCGTATCGGGAGAGGGCCTCGTTGTCGACGTGGATGCGGAGCACGGGGAGACCCGTGACCTGCTCGACCGACGTGTCGGCGGCGCCCCGGATGCCCGTGACGAGTTTCTGGATCTCCTCCCCCTTAGCCTTCAAGGTCTCCAGGTCTTCGCCGTAGATCTTGATGCCGAGATCGGACCGGATGCCGGCCACCATCTCGTTGATTCGAAGCTCGATGGGCTGCGTGTAGACGGCCCGCATCCCGGGCAGGACCTTCGTCACCTCGGCCATCGCGGCGACGAGTCCATCCTGCGTCTTCGCCTTCGTCCAGCGCTCCCGAGGGGTGAGCGTGATGAAGACGTCCGAGACTTCCAGCCCCATCGGATCGGTGGCGACCTCGGCGGTTCCGGTCCTGGTCCAGACGTCCTGGATCTCGTCGGGGAAGTGCGATTTCAGGTAGTTCTCGATGCGAGTCCCGTAGCGGATCGACTCTTCCAGGCTCACGCTCGCGAGCCGGACGGTGTTCACGACGATCGAACCCTCGTTCAGCCTGGGCACGAATTCCGAGCCGAGCTGCAAGCCCATGACGGTCGAGAGGAGGGTGATCGCCCCGACCGTGAGGAGCGTCGCCCTGGGATGGTTCAGGCCCCAGCCGAGGATCGGCTGGAACACCCTGTGGGCCATGCGGTCCACCAACGTCGGCTTCTCCGACGTCCTTCGCCCCAGCCCGAGCGAGGCGAGCACCGGCATGAGCGTGAGCGAGAGGACGAGCGAGGCCGAGAGGGCGAAGACGACTGTGAGGGCCATCGGCCTGAAGAGCTTCCCCTCGATCCCTTCGAGCGTAAGGATGGGGAGATAGACGATCATGATGATGAGCTCGCCGAACATCGTCGGCCTCCTCACCTCGACCGCGGCGTCCCGGATCACGTCCAGTTTCGAGCGGTCCGAGCGGTCGCCCGCCAGCCGCTTCGCGCAGTTCTCGACCATGACGACCGAGCTGTCGACGACCAGGCCGAAGTCGATGGCGCCCAGGCTCATCAGGCTCCCCGCGACGCCCACTCGCTCCATCATCGTCACGGCGAAGAGCATCGAGAGCGGGATGGCGGACGCGACGATGAGCCCGGCCCGCAGGCTGCCGAGGAACGCGAAGAGGACGGCCACGACGAGGACCGCCCCTTCGACGAGGTTGCGCCCGACGGTCCTGAGCACCTGTTCGACGAGGTCGGTCCTCTTGTAGACCACGGCGACCTCGACGTCGGCCGGCAGCGACCTCTTCACGTCGTCCATCGCCGCGTCGAGGGCGTAGGCGACGTCTCGAGAGTTCTCGCCCATCCGCATGAAGGCGAGCCCGAGGACGGCCTCGCCCCGCCCTTCGGCGGTGACGGCCCCCCGGCGGATGGCGTGGCCCACTTCCACCTCGGCGACGTCGGAGATCCGGGTCGGGACCCCGTCCTGGGCCTTGATGACGATGGCGGCGATCTGCTCGACGGAGACGGTGCGAGCGACGCCCTGCACGAGGCTCGCCTCCCCGGAACGGACGACGTAGCCGCCGCCGACGTTCTGGTTGTTGTCCCGGAGGGCCTGCATCAGGTCGTCGAGCGTGAGTCCGTGACGCGCGAGCTTCATCGGGTCGGCCTGCACCTCGTACTGCTTCTCGTAGCCCCCCCAGGCGTTGATCTCGGCGACACCGGGCACGCGGAGCAGCCGGGGCCGGATGACCCAGTCCTGGAGCGTGCGCAGCTCGGTCGAATCAAGCTCGGGGTTCTTGCTGGTGAGGAGGTAGTGGTAGACCTCGCCGAGTCCGGTGGCGACCGGCCCCATCCTCGGCCGCGCCACCCCATCGGGGATCTCCACCTCGCCGAGCCGCTCGTTGACCTGCTGCCTCGCGAAATAGACGTCTGTGTCGTCCGAGAAGATGGCGACGACCTGGGAGAAGCCGAACTTCGAGACCGAGCGTAGCTCCTCTAGACCCTTGAGACCTCCCATCGCGTATTCGACGGGGAACGTGATGAGCCGCTCCACCTCGTCGGGCGAAAGTTCGGGGGCGGTTGTGTTGATCTGGACCTGGATCGGCGTCGTGTCCGGGAAGGCGTCGAGCGGCAGCCGGACCGCCGAGCGGACGCCGACGACGACGAGCAGGGCCGCCGCGAGGAGGACGACGAATCGGTTCCTGAGGCTGGCGTCGATGAGGGCGTTGAGCATGGATCGGCTCCTGAGGGCAGGGGGGGGCTGCGGCTACTCGCAGCAACCGGCCCCGATGGAGCCTTTCATGATCTCGGTCTTGAGGAGGAACGAGCCGTCGGTCACGACCTCCTGGCCGGATTTCAGCCCCCAGGTCACCTCGAGGACGTCGCTCCGGTGGATCGGCCGGGACTTGATCCGCTGCGGCCGGAAGGAGGAGCCCCCCTGCGTGAGGAAGACGATGTCGGCGCCTTCGTAGCGCTGGACGGCGGCCTTCGCGACCGTGAGGGCCTCGTGGGCGTCGTCGACCCGAATTCGGACCTTGCCGTACTGGCCGGACCTGAGCTTGCCGTCGGGGTTGGGCAGTTCGGCCCGCACCTTCGTCGTCCGGGTCCTCTCGTCGACCCCGGCCCCGACCCAGGTGATCCGGCCGGCGTGGGTCGTCGCGTCGCTTGGCGAGGAGAGCCCGGAGACCACGAACGAGACCGCTTGCCCCTCGCGGATCTCGGCGACGTCCCGTTCGTAGACGTCGATCCAGAGCCAGATAATCGACGTGTCGGCGACGGTGAAGATGCTCGTCGCGGGCTCGACGGCCTCGCCGTTCACGGCGTGCCGCAGGATGACCGTCCCGTCGATGGGGCTGCGGATCTCCAGCGGCGGCTTCGCGTCGTTGGTGCGGAGGACGGCCCGCAGCGCGTCGTCGTCGAACTGGAAGTTCCGGAGCCGTTGCTCGACGTCCAGCAGGTTCGCCTTCGCCTGATTCAAGGCGGTCCTCGCCATGACCTCCGGCCGCGACCCGACCACGCCCTCGGCGACGAGCGTCCCGGTGCGGCCGAGGGCGTCCTCCGCGAGCTTGAGGGCCGCGTCCGCCGCGATGTACTGAGCCTTGGCCGTGCTCACTTCGGATGAATCGACGATCGCGAGGACTTCCCCCGCCTTGACCTTCCGGCCCAGGTCGACGCGGGCCTCGCGGACGTAGCCGCGCGCCCTCGGGGTGATCTCGGCGAAGCGATTGGCGTTGTAGGCGGTCTCCGCGTTCGCGGTCAATTCGTGGGCGTGCTCGTCCGGCTCGACCGACGCCGTGCCCAGGCCGACGTCCTTGACCAGCTGGGTCGAGGCCAGGCGGACCATCGGGAGCAGCTTGCAGTACTCGACCAGGCCGTCCGGCCCCTTCTCGCCGAACTCCTTACACCAGCCGTCGTCGATGAGTTCGAGGCCGGCCGAAGCCGACGTCCCATCCTTGAAATTCTCCGGGTGGCATTTCGGGCAGAAATGGGCCGGCAGCCCGTGGTCGCACGGCTTGACGTCGTACTTCTTCGCAAGCTCCGGGTGGCAGAGCGTACAGACGTCCTCGGGGATGCTCCCGTGCTCCGCGCAGAGCAGGAGCTTCTCCTTCAATTCCGGATGGCAGAGCGTGCAGAACTTCTCCGGAACGCCGTGCTCGTCGCAGAAGAGGCCGTACCCAGGCTGGGCCGAGGCCGCTCCGGGTCTCGGGAGCCAGTCCGGCCGGAGATACGAAACACCGGCGACGACGGCCGCCCCGATGCCGAGGGCGACGACCGCCCCGACGAGAATCTTTCTCATGGTCCATCCCCATTCGCTGTTCGAGAGTTCGAAACGAGCCCGCAGTACCGCGCGTGGACGCGCAGGTTCTTCCTCGCCCGCGCCGCGAGACGGCGCGAGCGGACGAGCGGCGTGGATCGCCGCGTCGCGGACCTTCGAGGCGGGGCCGCCTCAGTGGTCCGGAGTCTTGATGGGCGGGCTCAACAGCGGAAGTTCTGGAGCATGAGATGCGCCCGGCGCGGTCCGCCCGTGGGGCTTCCCGGCGTCGCGCCGAAAGCGGGCGTCGGCCGCCCCCAGAGGGCGGCGAGGATGTAGGCGGCGGGGGACGAGAGCGGCGACCATTCGCCCGGCCCCGTCTCGGAATCGAGCTGCGAGTCGGGGCCTCGGACGGCCCCGGCGCAAATGCAACTCGTCGCGTCGTTCTGGACCGGCCCGGGCGTCTGGCGGTCGTCCGACCCTTCGGTCCCCTCACACTGGGACGCGCAGCAACCGACCAGGTCCGCCCGACAGAGCTGGGGGCAGGCCAGGAGCAAGGCGGCCAGCATCAATGACAGGAACGATTTCACGGACACCCCTGACGCCTCGATCGGGAAGGTCACCTTTCAACCATATCGGCGCACCGACCGGAAGGAAAGGACGATTCCGCCCCGATCAAGCCCGCGATTCGCCATCCGCGACGGTCGAAGGGGTTCCGACCAGCCTTCAGACCAGACAGCGCCTTTTCAAGTCGATGGGGACGCCGTCGAGGTCGCTTCACCGGCAGCCGATTCAGGCCGGAAATTCGGCGCATCTTCGGTTGCGAAAACATAATCGCCATTATCGGACCCAGGCGACGAGCCCTCCGTTGAGGGAAAGTCCGCGGACCTTGGGCCTTCACCCGCCGCAACGATATGGCGGTCGTCTTCTCGATCGCGACGTACGAGGAGAATGACCTGATGATGTGGGTCTCCGGACGATCGCGTTCGGCGTCCGACCTCCTTCATCTCCATCCGATCGTTGCGGTCCGGCCGCCGAAGAGACCGCCTCTCGGGCGGCGGAATTTTCGCTCGGGAATGGACATGAATTGTCCGTCGGATTTTAAAGGCCGTCCGAACGCGTTGCGTAACGCTTAGTCCAGTCGAGACTTAGCGATTGTTCTTGAGTTGGCTCGGACGTTGCTATCGAGGGGGCGGTCGCGTCGTATTGAAGATGGTCAACTGGCCGTCGGCTCTCAACGGAGCCCGGTTCGGTCAAGGAACGAATGCCCACCATGACCCGCCTCCGCATCAATGACCGAAACCGTCGCCGCGGCTTCACCCTGATCGAACTCTTGGTGGTCGTCGCCATCATCGCCGTGCTCATCGCGATGCTCTTGCCCGCCGTGCAGTCGGCGCGCGAGGCCGCCCGAAGGATGCAGTGCGTCAACAATCTGAAGCAGATCGCCCTGGCGGCGCACAATTATCACGACGTCAACAATTGCTTCCCCTCGGCGAGGCCCTCTTCCTCCCCGCAGCACGGCCACATGGTCTCGCTCCTGGCGTTCCTGGAGCAAGGCGTCCTGACCAACGCGTTCAACGTCGCGCTCTCGGGCGGGTTCGCCGACCCGGGGAACCAGACGGTGGCGAACACCAACCTGTCGGTCCTGCTGTGCCCGTCGAATCCCAACCAGCAGACCATCCGTCTGCGCAAGTCCAGTTCGACCGGGAAGGCGTATGGGGCGTATATCACCGACGCCGAAGGGACTTTCATGACGGGCTGGGTCTGCGATTACTGGGTCAATCACGCCATCAGCGCGTCGACCATCGCTCTGCTCAGCCCCGGCGCGACGGCTCCCGACCCGATCCTCAAGGGGACCGCGCCGAGGATGGCGATGGTCACCGACGGCCTCTCCAACACCACGCTGTTCCTCGAACACGCGGGCTATGACAAGCACTACGTCAAGGGGGTGGGCTGGCCGATGCCGGACACAGATCTCACCCTCGACCAGCCCGGGGCCTGGGGGGCGTGGCTGGGTTGGTGCGCGTTCATGGTCCAGGGGTACTCCAACTCTCCCCCGCCGACCAATTCGGGCACCCCCGCCGGGACCGCCTGTGCGATCAACTGCAACAACTCGCAGGGGGTCTTCGGCTTCCATCCCACGGGGGCCAACGTCGCCATGGCCGACGGCGGCGTCCGGATGCTCTCGACGAGCATGACGGTCGCCAACCTGATGGCCATGGTCAGCCGCAACGGCGGGGAGATCGTCCAGGAATGACTGGGACTCCGCCGTCGACGTCCCGGCCGCGGCTGCGCCTCGCGGCGACGTCCGTGACCGCCGCAGTGCTGATCGCGACCGTCGGTTGCGGCGGGCCTGAGCCGTGCGTCGTCTCGGGCCGGGTGCTCGTCGATGACCGCCCGGCCGAGGGCGTCTATGTCGTCTTTCATACCGCCGGTGATTCGACCGGGCTGGCCGATTCCGGCTCGGCGCGATCGGTCGAAGGGGGCTTGTTCACGGCCGTCGTCAGTACGCCGGGCGAGTCGAAAGTCACCGCGTTCTGGCCGGCCGTGACGGTCGAGGGTCAGGACGTCGTCGAGGGGGCCGACCGCTTCGGCGGCGTCCATCGGGACCCGCGACGTCCAGTCGCGACGGTGACGATTCGCCAAGGGGAGAACGTCCTGGAGCCGTTCTCGCTGGCGTCTCCTCCGACCGGGAAGACGCGCGGCCGCGGCCGCCGTTGAGTCGCCGATCGCCGTCGCTCCGTCGGTCGTTCGAGTCCACCACTCTCGCCGATTCACCCATCGAGATTAGATCATGTTGAGAGACTTGACGCGTCGTGGTTTGGCCGCCCTGGCGGTCGTGTGCTGGGCCGGATCGTCGGGCTTCGCGGCCGAGCCTCTCCTGGTCCGATCCGCACGATCGGGCGCCTGGTCCGCGAAGGAGACCTGGGAGCAGGGCCGCACGCCCGGGGCCGGCGACCGGGTCGTCGTCCGGGCCGGTCACCACGTCGACTACGACGTGGTTTCCGAGGAGGTCGTCCGCCTGGTCCAGATCGCAGGGACGTTGGAGTTCGCCAGGGATCGGGACACCCGGCTGGAGGCCGGGCTCATCACCATCACGACGTCCGAGGAGCCGTCGGAGGACGGGTTCGACTGCCACGCGGCGATGAAGGACATGGGCGCGATGCAAGACGCCTCCCGGCCCGCGCTCCTCGTAGGTCGGCCCGGAGCCCCGGTCGGCGCGGGGTTTTCGGCCTTGATCCGGCTGCATTACATCGAGGGGATGGACAGGCTCTCGTGCCCGGCCATCGTCTGCTGCGGCGGTCGGATGGAGTTTCACGGCCAGCCGATGCCGCACACCTGGTTGAAGATCCGCCAGACGGCGGACGCCGGCGCCTCGACTCTTCACGTCGACGAGTGGGCCGGCGGTTGGAAGCAGGGGGACCACGTCATCGTCACCGGCACCCGCCGCCAGCGCGACGGCCGCGGGGTCGGCGGCGATTTTCTCGCGGGCGCCCAGACCGAGGAGCGCCGGATCGTCGGCGTCTCGCCCCGAGACTTCTCCGGCGGTTACCCGGTGAAGCTCGACCGGCCGCTGGCCTTCTCCCACTTCGCCGAGGGGAACTTCCGCGCCGAGGTCGCCAACCTCACGCGCAACGTCGTGGTGGAATCGGCCGAGCCCGCCGGCGTCCGCGGGCACACGATGTACCATCGGAAGTCGGCCGGGTCGATCAGCTACGCCGAGTTCCGTCACCTGGGCAAGCTCCATGAGAAGGGCCGCTACAGCATCCACTTCCACCTCGCCGGCGAGACCATGCGAGGCAGTTCGGTGATCGGAGCGTCGATCTGGGACAGCCACAACCGCTGGATCACGATCCACGGCACCGACGCCCTGGTGGTGCGCGACGTCGTCGGCTACAAGAGCGTCGGCCACGGCTTCTTCCTGGAGAGCGGCTCGGAGGTCAACAACATCCTGGACCACAACCTGGCGGCGCTCGTCCTGCCCGGCAAGACGCAGAATGAACAGGAAGTCCCCTTCGACCCCAACCGCGGCGCCGGCTTCTGGTGGGCCAACAGCCAGAACAGCTTCACCCGCAACGTGGCCGCCGAGTGCGCGGAATACGGCTACCGCTTCGATGTGAAGAAGACCGAGGACTACAACCCGGTCCGCCAGATCCGCCAGCCCGACGGGACCCTCGCGCCGAAGGACGTCCGCATCCTGCCGTTCGTCCGATTCGAGGACAATGAAGCGCACACCATGAAGTTCTTCTGCCTGAACCTGCGCGGGGTCACCAGGCCGGACCGGGGTTTGGACTTCTACAGCCAGAACGAGAGCCTGTCGCGCGAGGCGGTCGAGGCGAGGCCCGAGCCGGGGCGCCCCTTCTGGATCCGCAACTTCCGCGGCTGGGAGGCCAACTGGGCCACCCACCTGGGGACGACCGGCGTCTTCATCGACGGCCTGGACGTCTTCCGCTCCGACGTGGCCGTCTGGCGCTCCATCATGGACGGCTCCGGGTTCCGCCGGATGACCACGAAGGACATGCGCGTGAACGACATCCACAATCCAATGAGCTCCGGCTACGCGCCGACGAGGGAGGAGTCCGAGAGAGGGGCCTTCCGCGGGCTCTCAAGCTTCAAGGACGACATGCCGCCGACCACGGTGATCACGTCGGCCGTGCGGGAGGGGAACCTCGTCCGCGTCCGGGGATCAGTCGCCGATTCGAGCGATATCAAACGGGTGCTGGTCAACGGCCGCGAGGCGACCTCCACCCGCGGCAGCTTCGCCGAGTGGGAAGCGGTCCTCGAAGCGCCCTCCGGCGCGGCTCTCGAGGTCAGCGCCGGCGCCGAGGACGTCCAGGGCCACGTCGAGCCCAGGCCGCACGTCGTCGACGTCGAGCCTGCCGGCCTGTAAGAGTCTGTCCCGGAAGTGTGCCTCGGTCCGATCGACGGCCTTCCCCCCTTGCGGGGGAAGGTGGCCCGAAGGGCCGGATGAGGGGGGGACGAGCACGGAAGCCGTCGGCGTTTTCGAAAGGCCGGACTGCGAATCCCGACGCTCGACTTGCTCGTCCCCCCCTCATCTGACGCCTTCGGCGTCTGTCTTCCCCCGCCGGGGGGGAGACCGTTCCAGCTCGCCTTTCCCCCCTATATGGGACAGGCTCCAAGCCGACGAACCGGTAAGCCTCACACTTCGATCATGTGGCGACCTCGCGCCGAGGGGGACGAATACGCCGCCCCCTCGGCACCGCTTCGGCGTCGCGGCCGCCTTCCGGCCATCGTCGGCGAACGTTTTTGATGACGGCCGTCCGCAGGAGCCCCTAGCCTCCGTTCCGGTACTGGAATTGAGGAGCGATCCGCCCTGTGCTATAGTCGTCCCCTGGTTTCCACGCCCGACGACTTCCTGGCCAGTTGAAAACACTCTCGATGATCCCGTCCTCCCGCTCATCTCGCCCCACGCCGCCTTGAGCCGCCCGCAATCGGGTGTGACTGCGGCTTCGTCGATGCTCTTCGCCCACGCCGGCTGAGAGTCCGTATCGACCCGCCCCATAGCTCGGGATCCTCCCCTTCCTCGGCTCATCGAGGTTGCGGCGGCGATCCGTCGCTTTGTCGATCAGAACGTCAGATCCAGTGAGCCAAGCCCTGCGTCGGGGTTCCGTCCCGACTCCGTGCACATGGAAAGAATGTCTATGCAGCGAATCCAATCCGAGTGGTTCTCCAACATCAAGGGAGACCTGCTCGCCGGGACCGTCGTGGCCCTGGCCCTCATCCCCGAGGCCATCGCCTTCTCCATCATCGCCGGTGTGGACCCGAAGGTCGGGCTCTACGCGTCATTCTGCATCGCGGTCGTGGCGGCGTTCTTCGGCGGCAGGCCGGGGATGATTTCCGCCGCCACGGGGGCGATGGCCCTCGTGATGGTCAGCCTGGTCAAGACGCACGGCCTGGAGTATCTCCTGGCCGCCACCATCCTCACCGGCGTGCTCCAGATCCTGGCCGGGCTCTTCAAGCTCGGGGCGCTCATCCGGTTCGTGTCGCGGTCGGTGGTCACGGGATTCGTCAACGCGCTGGCGATCCTCATCTTCTGGGCCCAGGTGCCCGAGCTGGTCGGCGGCACCTGGCACGTCTATCCGATGGTGGCCGCCGGGTTGGCGATCATTTATCTGCTGCCGCGAGTGACGAAGACCGTCCCCTCCGCGCTCGTCTGCATCATCGCCCTGACCATCGTGGCGATGGTGACCAAGATGCCGCTCCGGACGGTGGGCGACATGGGCCGACTTCCCTCGGATTTCCCGGCCTTCCTGCTCCCGAACGTCCCGCTGACCTGGGAGACGTTGAGGATCATCCTCCCCTACTCGTGCACGCTGGCGGTGGTCGGCCTGCTCGAATCGATGATGACCGCCACCATCGTCGACGACATGACCGACACCCACAGCGACAAGAATCGCGAATGCGCCGGGCAGGGCGTCGGCAACATCGTCGCCGGACTCTTCGGCGGGATGGCGGGCTGTGCGATGATCGGCCAGTCGGTCATCAACATCAAGTCGGGCGGCCGGACCCGGCTCTCGACGCTCTTCGCGGGCCTGTTCCTGCTCTTCCTCATCCTGGTCCTGAGCGATTGGGTGCGACGGATTCCGATGGCCGCCCTGGTGGCGGTGATGACGATGGTCTCCATCGGCACCTTCAATTGGGCCTCGCTCAAGAATCTCGTCGTCCACCCGAAAAGTTCCAGCTTCGTCATGCTGGCGACGGTGGTCGTGACGGTGGCGACCGGCGACCTGGCCAGGGGGGTCCTGGTCGGCGTCCTCCTGAGCACGCTCTTCTTCGCCATGAAGGTCGAGCGAATCGTGCACGTCCGGCCCGAGCTGGTCGACGGCGGCAAGAAGTGCGTCTACCACGTGAGCGGGCAGCTCTTCTTCGTCTCCTCGCACGCGTTCATCCGCGGCTTCGACTTCACTCAGGACGTCGAGCGCGTCGAGATCGAGTTCACCCACGCCCACTTCTGGGACATCTCGGCGATTTCGGCCCTCGACAAGGTCGTCTTGAAGTTCCGTCGCAAGGGGGTCGAGGTCGAGCTGGTCGGCCTGAACGAGGCCAGCTCGACGATGATCGACCGCCACGGCGACCACGACGGGCCCGAGGCCCTGGAGCTGACCGCAAGCCACTGACCAACGACCCCTGAACTTCCCCTCTCCTCGACTGGAAGTCGTCCCGGCGTCACGGCCCTCCGCAGGACGGCCGTGACGCCCATCCCCCGAACATCAAGGGCGTTCCGTCCGGTGGGTGGACGGGGCGGTGGGCTCCTTCACGAATCCGATGGACCTCGGGTCGGATTCGCGATAGCATCAAATTGAATGCAAATTCAGTGCAAGGAGCCCGGCCCATGCTCGACCTCACCAACGACATCGACTCCCTCTCGGAGTTCAAGCGGCGCACGCCCGAGTTCATCAGGCGGCTCAAGGCCGAGGGCCGCCCGGTCGTCCTCACCGTCAACGGCAAGGCCGAGGTGGTCGTGCAGGACGCGGCCTCTTACCAGAGGCTCGTCGAGATCGCCGAACGGGTCGAGCGGATGGACGCCCTGCGGGCTTCGCTCGAGGACATGAAGGCGGGCCGCGTCTCCCCGGCCGAGGACATGCTCGCCGAGATGAGGCGGATCCTCGACGCGAAGAAGGCCCGATGACGTACCGGGTCGTCGTCACCGCACGGGCGCGGGTCGACGCCCTGGAGGCGTTCCTCTGGCTCGCCGAACGGTCGCCCGATGCGGCCGAACGCTGGCGTCTCGCCTTGCAGGAAGCCATCGAAGGGCTGTCGACGATGCCCGAGCGGCATCCCGTGGCCGAGGAGGAATCCGAACGTCTCGGCGTCGCCCTCAGGTAGATGCTCTACGGACGCCGTCGCGGCACTTATCGCCTGCTCTTCTCCATCCAGGACGACGTCGTGACGCTCCACTACGTCCGCCACGCCTCCCGAGGGCCGATCGAGCCCTGACCTTCGTCGGAAGCGACGGCGGTGCGGGCCGGGGCTCGGCGTGCAGTCGGCGCGAGCCCCGCGCGAGGTTCAGGCGGTGCCCTCGGCGATCGGGACGCCGTTGGGCTCCGCGCCGTCGTGGGATGGGGTCGGCCTGCTGCGGGGGGCGCCGTCGCGCTTCAGGATCTGCGCCATCTGGATGGCGAGGGCGTGGAATTCCCGGGGGTTGGAGGGGGCCGCGACGAGGTGGACGTTCTCGTCGGAGCGCGACGCGGTCGGGTCGACGGGCATGCAGACCTGGTGGTTGCGGATGTTGTGCACGCCGTACAGGACCTCCACCTCCCACTTGCCGCTGGTCTCGACTTCCTGGCGGAGGCCGAACGCCGTCTGGGCGGCGTTGATGCAGACGGCCGACTCGATCAGGGCCTCGCGATATCCGGGCTCGTCGCGGGCGTTGGGCCCCCAGACCTCCTTGAAGCCGTTGGCCGCCTCGCGGACCGCGACGAAGATGCTCTGGGTGAGGGAGCGGAGCACCGGCGAGACCGATTTCGACCAGAACCGCAGCGGTCGGAGATAGGAGTCGACCGCGGCCGTGACGGCCCCGCAGCCGCTGTGGCCCAGCACCACGACGACGCGGATGCTCTCGCTCAGGTTCACCAGCGCGTAGTCGACGCTCGCCTGGCAGACGTCGCCCATCACGTTGCCGGCCACCCGGATCACGAACAGGTCGTTGAACCCCTGGCCGAACAGCATCTCGGTCGGCACCCGGGCGTCCGAACAACCGACCACCACCGCGAACGGCGACTGCCTGGGCATCTCGCCGTACGTCCTCGGCATCCCCATCTCCAGGCCGTTGCACGACACGATGTAGCGCGGCTCGCCCGGGGACGGGGTCCGCGTCCGGCAGCTCTCCATCCAGTGGGAGAACATCCGATTCCCATCCTCGAGCACGCGGCGGGCTGCCTCCGCGTCGGGAGGCACGGGCTTGGCCGAAGGATTGTCCGCGTCGAATCGGTAGATGTAATCGATCGTATTCATGTAAGCCCCTGCCGACATCCCAGAACGTCCCCGCGCGTGGTCGACGTCGCGCGGTATAATTAAAGGATACTCATTAGGGGCCCGGGGGTCTCCCTCGCGTTTCGCGAATTTCGGGCCCGGCGCGGGCTCGCGTTCAGGCCCGGGGTCGAGAGGACGCGGGCCTTCCGCCCGCGCCGGGGACGGCTCCCCGGACCGCCCGTCCTCGGACGGGGGCGGGCGATCGGGACGCGCATGAAGAAGCCCCCGGCTCTCCGTAGCCCGGGGGCGAACCTACCCGCTCATGTTTCTGCGATCCGTTCCGGCGCAACCGCTCAGGCGACCAATTGGGCCTCGTCCGGCGCCGCTTTGGCGACTTCCCGAGCCGCCTCGAACAGCGGGTAGGAATCCACCTTCACCGGAGCGAGAGCCGGCGACCTGCCTTCCAGCACGTCGATCTTCTTGCGCAGCCGGGCGCTGACGCCCGCGTGCGCCGCCTGGCTCTGAAGCGCGTGGAAGAGTTTCGGGCCGGCCTCGGGGCCATACTTCCGGACGTAGTTTTCGAGCCGCCTCATCCCCGTTTCCCCTCTCCGGCCGTCTGGCCGATTTTAACCCTCGTTTGCTACCTTAAGTACGTCCGGGTCCAGGACTTGGTTCGGATTTGATGGTTGTTTCCGGGCGACGTTTCCGAAAATTTCGTGCGTCCCGTCCACGGACGCCGTCGACCCCGTGTCGAGGCCGACGAACAGCCTCCCAATCGCGAGGGGCGAGAGTTAGGCCGTCCGCGAAGCCCCGACCAATGTCTCCGCCGTGTTCGGCGCCCGGCCGGCCGTCCGCTTCCCGTACGGCGACGCTACGTTCGACATGTGGGACGGCCTGGGCGTCACGCCGGCCGTCGTGGGCGCGGTCGTCGCCACGCATTTCGTGGAGCTTCTGGCGGCGGTTCGAAGAGGACGGTCGTCTTCGCGGGTCGGGTGGCGAATAGCTGAGCGAGACGGCGGGTGCCACGACGACGAGACAACCCACCGCGTCGTTCCCGTCCCCCCTGCTCCCTGGTATGGTTGACATGCTTTGGCCGTGATGGAAGAGCAGCCATTCGGTCGCCCTCCTCCCATCGCGCGAAGCCTCGGCATCCCGGAACGACGATCACCTCGCGTCAACACCCCGGAGAGGCACCGATGCGCAGACCAACCCCGATCACCGCGTGCGCCCTGACCGGTCTCGTCCTGCTCGCCGCGTCGGGCCGCGCCATGGCGGACTTCCTGCCCGGTCAGTTCATCACCCATTCGCAGGAAAGCTGGGGCGGGGCGCCCGCCCCGGGCAACGCGGCCCAACTGCTCATGGACCGGTTCGATTTCGTGTACCCCACCGGGTCGGTCGAGGTCGGGGTGGGAGGTCCCGGCGGGTTCTCGGCCATCTTCACCAGCGGCCCGGCCGTCCTGGACTATCTCCCGGCGAGCGGCGGCCCCGACCCGCTGAACCAGGACCTGCTCGATCCGACCTCCACGAGTTCGGGCGTGCTCGGCGGGCAGGTCCTTGCGCTGCGGCTGAACGTCGACTTCAACAAAGCGGGATACCTGGTCGGTCGGATGATCGCCATCTCCCACCTCGTGTTCGCCTCGACCCACCCGTAGAGCCTGAAGTTGTGATACTTCGAGTCGGCGTACATCCGCGTCACCTTCCCCATCGGCTGGCCGTCGAGGCGGGCGAACAACTCGGTGGCGGCCCGGGCGTCGTCCACCGAGGCGGCCGTCACGAGCACGGCGAGCAGCAACCCCATGGAGTCCACGACGATGTGGCGTTTCCGCCCGTCGACGTTCTTGGCGTTGTCGCGGCCCCGTTGTTCGCCGCCGGAGGTCGAGTCGACCGACTGGCTGTCGACGCTGGCCGTGGTCCGGGGCCGATAGGGCTTCTCCTTCGTCCGCACCTTCCGCCGCAGGGCGTCGTGGACGCGGTCGAGCGTGCCGTTCGACCGCCACTCGTCGAAGTAACGCCAAGCCGTGCTGCGGGGAGGGAAGCCCTCGGGCAGGTATCGCCGCTGGCAACCCGTGCGGAGCATGTAGAGGATCGCGTCGAGGACCTCGCGGACGTCGGTCCTGCGCGGCCGTCCGCCGGGATAGACCGGGATCAGCGGCTCGATCAAGGCCCACTGCTCGTCGCTGATGTCGCTGGGGTAGCGTCGGGTTCTCATCTCCTCCCTACGCCGCCCAATGCCTCTTTGTTCCACTTATGGGACAGTCTCTAAGTGATGGCGTTCATGTTCGGAGCGACACTACATGGTCGTTGACGAAGCCGCTAGATTGTCCGTTGCAAACGCTCTTGAGGATTACGTGGAAGGTCGGATTGGAAGTCGTGCGCTCAATGCTGTGCTCGTACTAGGTGAAAAACGAGACACTGTGTGCTATGAATTGTACTTTGCATTGGTGGATGATTTTTATAGTATCTGGGAAGACCATGCGAATTCTGGAAAGATGGCCCTTTCTGCACGCCAAAGGCGCATGATCGGAAGATGGGTGTGCTTGCTGAAGTCAAGAGAAGAATGGCCCTTGCCATCGCGATTCGGGAAGCCCTGGCTGGCGAAATTGATTTCCGAGTTGTGGCAGCTTGCTCTGGAGGCGGCGTATCGTAGATCACCGCTTGATAATGAGTTTTGGCCGTACGACGCCAAGGACGAATGGCAACGCAGATTCAATATGGAATGATACAGCGGTTTGCCCTCGGGTGGCGTACGGGGATAATAGCTGAAGGAGCCATGGCCGCGTGACGCGGCGGCTCGGGAGGCGTGCCGTGGGCAGGGCTTATTCGGCGGACCTGCGTCAACGGGTGGTCGACGCGGTGGACCGGGGCGAGGGCTCGCAACGCGAGATCGCCCGCCGCTTCGGCGTCAGCTTGTCGTTCGTCGTGCGGATGCTCCAGCGGCGGCGGAGCGGCGGCGGGTTGGAGCCCAAGCCCCACGGCGGCGGGGCCGGCTTCAAGCTCTCGGTCGACGATCGCATCCGGCTGTTCGACCTGTCCCGCCGGCATACCGACCCCACGCTCAAGCGGCTCAAGGAGATGGGGGGCTTCGACTGCACGCTCGTGACCATCTGGAGGACGCTGCGGCGGGCCCGCTGGACGCGCAAGAAGAAGAGCCTGCACGCGGACGAACGCGACGGCCCCGACGTCAAGGAGAGCCGCCGGAAATTCCGCCGCAAGGCGAGGCGGCTGGACGCGCGACGGCTGATCTTCCTGGACGAGGCCGGCGTCGACACGTCGATGACCCCGACCCACGGCTGGGCCCCGAGGGGGCGACGGGTCGAGGGCTCGGCCCCGAAGTCGTGGTCGACGACGACGGTGGTCTCGGCGATGGGCCTCGACGGCGTGAGAGGCTCGTTGGCGTTCCCCGGCGCGATGGACGAGCCGGCGTTCCGGACCTACGTCGAGCACGTGCTGGCGCCCCACCTCCACCCCGGCGACCTGGTCGTGATGGACAACCTCCGCGTCCACGACTCGCCGGCGGCCGAGGCGGCCATCGAGCGGGCCGGTGCGAGGGAGGTCCGACTGCCGCCGTACAGCCCCGACTACAACCCGATCGAGGAGATGTGGTCGAAGCTCAAGGCCCGCCTGCGCCGGACCGCCGCCAGGACGACGCCGGCCTTGCATCGGGCGATCGCCGACGCCCTCGATCACGTCACGGCCAAAGATATACGCGGCTGGATCCAGCATTCATGGCTGTATGCAACCCCATGGTAAACCGCTGTAATACTACGTAATTGCTTTGATGACTCGCCTGCGCCGTGGCACCCAATGGTCGGTGATCGAGGCGATTTGGTATGGCAGGGTGATCCGACTCCCGGGAAGGCCGCGCCGGCCGGGCGATCAGCGCGGGGCGGCGGTCAGGCCCCGGATCGAGACGTCCAGGGGCTTGCCCTTCGCCGCCGGGCCGAACGTCAGGACGACTTCCTTGACCCGAGACAGGCCGGGGGTCGCGGGGAGTTGCACGCGGAGTTCGGCGTCGGCGTCGGCCGTCGGCGCCAGCGCGACGAACAGCTCGGTGGCGATCCGTCCCGAGGCGGGGTCGGCCTCGGCCTTGACCGGCTTCAGGGTGATCGTCGCGGCCGAGGCCGGGGTGGTCAGTCGGTAGCGCAGGGCAAGGACCGCGCCCGAGAGGTTCGACCCTTCGGCGGCCTCGGAGACGAAGGCGATCCCCGGTTCGTGGGCGTCCGGGCTGGCGACGCGGAAGCCCTGGTCGTCGCGACGGGACTCGATGGGGTTCGTCTTCGCGTCCCAGGCGAATGCCGACGCGGGGGCCGCGAGCAGGTCGACCGCCCCGCCCGTCGGGAAGACCTGCTCCAGCCCCTCGTGGAGCCCCCTGGATTCCAGGTACGCCGCCATGTTGTCCGAGGCGGTCCCGAGGAGTCCCAGGATCAGCGAGAACGTGTGGGCCGAGGTCTGGAAGAGGATCGGCTCCCGGGCGGTCGTGTTGTAGCCCTCCCAGGGGCCGTGATCGGTGAGGAGGGTGGAGAGGACCGGCCAGGACGCGGCGAGGAACGCCTCGACCCGCGCGGGCGCGACGGCGTAGGCCGGGCCGAGCGTGTAGAGCGACGGCGCGTCGATGATCCGCGCGTCGGGCGCCACGGTGATCTCGGGGATGCCGATGTGCCCGGTGTACTGGGTCCCCCGGCCGCTGTAGGACTCGGAGAGGAAGCCGGGGAGGCCGTGCCGGGAGGCGTAGTCGATCTCGACCTCGACGAAGTCTTCCAGGAGCCGCCGCCAGCTCGGCCGGTCCAGCTCGGTCATCGTCAGCTCGAATCCCAGGCCCTGGAACGCCGACCCTTCCCAGGGCGCGAGGACGTGCCGGACGCGGCCGTCGGCGGCCCGGTACGGCTTCATCTTGAAGCCCAGGTTGGCGATCGCGTCGAGCGGCAGCCCGTAGCGGAGGACGATGAACGTGGCCGGGCCGCGGAACTCGTTGACGAGGTAGTCGACGTGGCCGGTGACCCACTTCCCTTCCAGGTCGTTCCAGCCGAAGAGGCGGTCGTGGGTCACGTCGCGGCCGAAGTAGAACTGGCCCGCGGCCGGGTCGTAGAGCCGGGCGTAGCCCTCGCGTTGGGCTTCCAGGAAACGCTCCAGCCGTGCGCGGATCTCGACGGCCTCGGGATCGTCGGCGATCTCGGGCCTCGCCAGCGCGCCGAGGCAGCGGGCGACCGAGGAGGAGAGGTTGGCGTTGTCCACGAAGACGGTCATCACGATCCGCTCGTCGAGGACGTTCATGATCGCCTGTTTCGTCGCGTTGTCGTGGAACGGTTCCAGCGGGCCGTCGAAGTGCTCCCAGCCGAATCCGGGCGCCCGGCGGACCTCGGCCTCGCCGCCGTCCTTGCGGGGCATGAGCCAGCCCTTGGCGACGAGCGCGTCCCACACCGCGTCGACCTTCCCCGGTCCCACCGCCTCGGCGAGCTTGGCCTTCTCCACGTCCGAGGTCAACGGCCCCAGCCGCTTGCCCGTGGCGAGGTCCAGGAAGTTCCCGAGCAGGCCCTCGGCGCTCAGCGAGGGGTCGGCCTGGTCGACCAGCAGGTTCTTCGACTGCCGCGAGAGCAACGCCAGCGCCTCCCGGCGCGGCAGGAACGGGGCGTCGCACGCGCCGGCGGCGACGTTCGCCAGGATCTCCATCCCCTGCCCGATCGCCGTCAGCTGCGTGAACGAGCGCAGGAAGATCCCCCTCGCCGGGTCCTGATTCCAGCCCTCGAACGGATAGCCCGACTCGGCGTCGAAGATCCGGTTGTCCGGCCCCAGGTACCTCAGCGCGTTCGCCAGCAACGCCCGCGCGTGCGGGTGCTCCTCGGGGACGGTCGGGAAGCGGAATCCCGGCTCGCTCTCCGGCGGGGCGGCCGAGGCCGGGGGCGGCGGGGCGGCGGCCAGGGCGAGCGACAGCCCGAGCAGCACCCGTCGAGGGCTCCGGAGGAAGACGTCGAGCCAGCTTGCATCAGGATTCATGATTCGGTCCCCGAATCGACGCCCGTCCGTCCCACGTCCCGCACGACCCGGACGTCCCCCAGCTCCGCGGCGGCCGGGAGGCCCGAGCGGTCGGCGACCACCCCGTCGGCGAGCCTGAGGCCGAGCACCGACTCGACGGCCTGGCGGAACATCCAGCCCGCCGCGCCGGTGTAGCCATTCCAGATCATACGGCCCGGGTCGAACGTCGTCACCATGTCGGCCGCCTGCTGGTTGGGCGGGCCGCCGTAGGTCTCGATCTCGCCGGGGACCGCGTGGAAGACGGCCGCGATCTTCTTCCAGAGGCGGAACGCCGTCTCGACGTACGCCTCGGCCGCCGCGGCGTCGCCCCGCTCGCGGGCATGCTCGGCCAGAATCCGGGCCGCGCCGACGAGCCACTGGACGCCGTGGCAGTACATGCCGTTCTCGCGGACCCCCTCGGGATACCAGCTGCTCCGGCCCAGGTACGGCCGGGTGTCCTCGCGAAGCGGCGGCGAGCCCAGGAGGATCACGTCCCCCCGCTCCAGCTCCGCGAGCGCCGTCTCGAAGACGATCCGGCCGCGCCCGGGGTCGACGCCCGCCATCACGGCCCAGGCGGCGGTGAGGGCGTCGATCTCCCAGACGCCGCTCCCCTTGACCCCGATCTCCGTGCCGTCGTCGTGGATCGCCCGGAGGTAGCGGTCCCCCCGCCAGGTTTTCTGGATCGCCACGTCCAGGTCGGCGAGCCGACGAGCATAGAACCGCCCGCGCGCCTCGCCGTCGCGGGCCTCGATCGCCGGGATCAGCCGCTTGAGGATATAAGAGAGGAAGAACGCCAGCCAGACGCTCTCGCCGCGTCCCTGGGCGCCGATCTCGTCGAGGCCGTCGTTCCAGTCCCCGGTCCCGATCAGCGGCAGGCCGTGCGACCCCATCCGACGATCCAGGACGAGGTCGACCGCCCGCAGGCAATGGCCGTAGACCGAGTCCTCGCGGGTCGACCGCATCGGGTCGAAGCCCATGCCGTGCTTGCCCGCCGGCAGGGGCTCGAACGGCTGCTCCGACTCCAGGTAGGGCGTGCGCTCGTCGAGGATCGAGGCGTCGCCGGTCGCGTCGAGATAGTCGACCACGGCCCAGACCATCCAGAGCAGGTTGTCCGAGGCGTGCGAGCGGCCGACGAACCCGGTGCGGCCGTCCTGGAGCCGGTGGAACCAGTGGACCACGTCCCCTTCCAGGAACTGCTGCGAGGCGTGCAGCAGGATCTGGGAGCGGGCGATCGCCGGGTCGACCCAGATCAGGTTCACCGAGTCCTGGAGCTGGTCGCGGAAGCCGAACGCGCCGCTGGCCTGGTAGAACCCCCGCCGCGACCAGATGCGCACGGCGAGCGCCTGGTACTTGAGCCAGGCGAGATAGGCGTCGAACTCGGGGAGCGCCGTCTCGACGCGGACGGTCGCACCCATCGCCGACCACCATCGTCGGGTCGCCTCCAGGGCCTCCTCGGCGTCGGCCGCATCCTGATATCTGCGGACGACGGCCTCGGCGGCGCGGCGGTCGTCCGCCTGGCCGAGCACGACGACCACGGTGCGCGTCCCCCGCGCCGGGAGGTCGAGCGTCGACAGGAGCCCGGCGACCGGCCGGTCGTCCCGGTCCTCGGCCGCGTCGTGGCCGGCGTGCTCCACGAAGTAGGGCCGCGCGACGGCCCGACCCCGGCCGAAGAACCGCCCCCGAGCCGTCTCGAAAACCTCGACCTCCTCCGAGGTCGCCACGAACGCCGGGCCGCTCCGAAACGTGTTCCGAGGGTTCTCGAAGAAGACCGCGTTCAGGGTCCGGTCGATCCGGGTGAGGAGGCGTCCCGAATGCTCGGGCTGGCTCGCGAGGACCATCTGGAAGTACGAC
Source organism: Planctomyces sp. SH-PL62 (assembly GCF_001610895.1). NCBI lineage: Bacteria > Pseudomonadati > Planctomycetota > Planctomycetia > Planctomycetales > Planctomycetaceae > Planctomyces > Planctomyces sp. SH-PL62. Next base: position 56,676 of record NZ_CP011274.1, read on the forward strand.
CCCAGCCGCAGCCGTCGCGGCGAGCCCGCGTGGTTCTTGACCGTCAGCAGGTAGACGCCGGTCGGCTCGTCGGGGGGGACGAAGACGGTCAGCTCAGTCTCGATCGTCCCCTTCGTCATGCGGAACACGGCCGTGCCGTCGACCCCGAACTCCGACTCCGTCGCCGCCTTCGGGTCGTTCAGAGGCTGATAAGTCGGCGAGAACCACTCGCCGGTCGCCGGCTCGAACAGGTAGAAGGCCTCCGAGGGGACCTCCTTCGTCACGACGTCCGACCAGTCGGGCGTCAGCCGATTCTGCTGGGCGTTGACGCTCGCCGACGTGTGCAACCCCCGATTCGTCACCACCACGACGTGCCCGAGCGCGTTCGCCATCGTGTGGTCGAACGGCCGGGGGGTGAACGGCGTGCGGACCAGGAGATTGAGGCCGTCTTCCGAGAACTCCGCGTAGGGCGAAGGGGTCTCCGGAGGGATTTCGCCGTGGCCGAGGCGGTGCCTGGCCTTCCGCGTCCTCTCCGTCGAGGCCGCCCTCGCGTTGGGGATGTCGAGGCGTCGCGCGATCAGGTCGATCGCCGCCGCCTTGTCGTCGGCCAGGCCGATCAGGAGCTTCGCCTTCGCCTCGCCCCGCGCCGGGACGTTCAGGCCGACGAGCAGGCTGGCGATCGGGTCGAGCGTCGGGTGCGACGCCTCGTCGTTCGCGGCCGTGAAGGCCAGGGTCTCCAGTGCCCGGGGGTCCCCCACCCCGCGAGCCCGGCCCAGGAAGTCCAGCCGAGACGACAGGAACCCGTCGGGCCTGCGGTCGACGGCCAGGAACCCCAGGGCCTTCGAGTGCTTGTCCCAGGCGAGGACCGCGTGGAGGGCTTCGACGTACTCGATCTCGGCGAACAGACGGTTGTACTGCGTGTGATTCCGGTCGGCCTCGGGCTTGTTCAGCACCCATTCCAGATACGGGACGAACCGGAACGTCCGCGGACGGTCGGACGAGTTCACGAGCGTCAGCGTCCACTCCTCCACCGGATCGTCGCCGGCCGGGATTCGGACCCGCAACTCCGCCAGGATGCCGTCGTCCCAGCTCTGGGTCGTCTCCAGGACGTCCCCGCGACGGGCCCAGACCTGCGCCCCGGGATCGAAGGCCGCGCCGGGCGGGTTGCCGGCGAGGATCGCGGCCGACCCTTCCTCGTCCACCAGATAGAACGCCCGGCCGGCGGGGTCGAGCGTGTCGTACGAGCGACGGCTCACGTCCTGATCCCGCGATGGGATTCGGCCGGTGATCGCACCATCCTCGCGCACGGTCAGCTCGTAGCGATCGTTCTGGAGAGTCGCCGTCGCGAGTGGCTTCGAGCCGAACCGACGGCGCACCAGCCGGACGGCCGCCGACGCCAGCGCGAGGGCGAGAACCGCGACGCCCAGCAGCGCGAGTCGCTGGCCGATCGGCCTCGCGAGCACGTCTCCCCAGAAGCCGCCGTCACGCGCCGCGAGGGTCTCGGCCGCGCTCCAGGCGCGGTCCCAGTTCGCGCCGCGAGGGATGTAGAACGGCAGCAGCAGGGGCGCCCAGGTGGCGAACCGCTTGACGGCCTCGGGGATGCAGCGGGCCGTCGAGGACGGCGCGAGGTAGCGGGCCAGCTTCCGCTCCCCGGCGTCGACCCCCAGGAAGCTCAGGTTCACGAGGGTCGCCACCCGGAGCCCCATGTGGTCCATCCAGATCAGGACCCGGACGGCGTCATAAGCCAGCAGATAAATGAACACCTGCAACGACCAGGCGCGGAAGGCGTCCGGCGTGGTCGTCAAGTACTCGAACGTCGCCGCCACGGTCCGAACCGCCCCGTCCTGGTTGTACCAGGTCGGCTCCCCCATCGGCCGCAGGAACGAGTTGATGATCGGCGACATCCAGAGGCCCCAGCGCGCCACCTGGATCGAATTCTCCGCGAGCCGCGTCAGCCCGGCCGTCGAGAACATCTCCCGGATCGGCGCCGACTGGCGTTCGAAGCCGGCGGCCATGAAGGTCCGGTTGAGCGCGAACAGCCAGGCGGCCGTCGACCAGCTCAATACGCCCGCGAGCGCCTCGGCGAAGAGGAGGTCGGCCCCCCCCTGCACCGTCCCCAGATTCAGGAATCCCCACTTGCTCACCAGCGGATAGATCCCGAACGGCTCGGGCGTCCGCCCCACCGACGTGTAGCGATGGAACTTCTCCACGACGATCGCGAGCTGCGCCGCGTCCAGGTAGAAGCCGATCGCCGCGCCGATCAGCCCCCCCAGCAAGACGCGCACGCCGTAGTAGCGCGGAGCCTGCAACCGACCCCGGCCCAGGGTGGATCGCAGGGCGTCGCGGATCGCGTCCGTCCCCGCGTACGCCGCCGCGCCGATCAGGAATCCGAAACCCGCGCGATGCGAGAGGTCCCGCTCGGAAAGCGCCACCTGCACCCCGGTCGCCAGCCCCAGGCCGACCATCGCGCCCCGGGCCGCCAGCCAGGGATCGCGGTAGCTCCGCGCCAGTCGCTCGAAGAACGGCGGGCTGCCGTCGAACGTCTCGAAGATCGTCTTCACGAGCGGGAACGCCAACGCCCCCAGGAGCGCCGCGACGAGCATCGGCGCGGCGGCGAGGACGTCCAGGAACGTCGGCGACGCGGCCAGCAGGGCGACGACGTAAAGCGCCGTCATGAACGTCCCGCTGTAGATCATCCCCTTCTTCATCCCCTGCCAGGGATGCGCGAGGACCGAGGCGGCCGTCGGCGCCCGGCCGTTCACGGCGTCGATCGCCAGGCCCGTGCAGAGGTACGCCTCGGCCCAGAGCCCGGCCTGGGACAGGACCGTCGCCAGCAGGACGACCGGCATGCGGAAGCCGGGCGAGCGATCGAAGAACATCGGTCCCGACCCCAGCGAGGCGATCCAGGGGCCCGCCGCGACCGCCGCCGCCGCCGCCAGCATCGCCCCGTACGCCCGCGCCGATCGCGGCGGGCGACCGGCCGTCGCCCACCCCAGCGACTCGGCGAGCAGCACGTTGAACACGAAGACGATCAGCGCCCGTCCCAGATACGCCGCGGCGGGGGAATCGCCGCCGAGCAGCCCGCCGGCCTCCAGGAGCGTCAGCCCGCCCAGGACGTACGGCGCCCCGACGATCAAGGCCGCGCCCGCCGCCCCAAGCCCCTTCCCCGACGAGGCCAGCCGCCCGACGTGCGCCAGGAAATAAATCGCCAGCGCCACCGCCGCGCCGGTGCGACTCAGCAGCAGGACCTGCCACCAATCGGCCGGCGGCTGCAAGAGCGTCAGGCCGCTCGACGACGAGGCCAGCAAGCCGGCCGCCGCCGCATGCCGGAAGACCTCGAAGGGCCCCGGCACCCTCCGGGCCAGGATGCGGGTCCACCACGCGCCCGCCAGGCCGCCGCCGAACGCCAGCCAGGCCGCCCCCCAGCCTACCGCCAGGGCGTCGCGCGACCCGATCGCATAGACCCCGGCCACCACGAGCGCCGTCGCCGTCCAGCCCACGCCCAGGGCCAGGTCTCTCGCCGCCCTCGCGAGCGCTCCCGACCTCCTCGGAGCGATCGCGACCGCCGGGCCGTCGCCTCGCGACGAGCCCCGCCCACGCATCGCCAGGCTCGCCAGCAAGGCCGACGTCAAGGCGGCCAGCGCAACGGCCATAAGGCGCGCAATAGCAATGAGACTGAGTCCGCGTTGCAATGTTACGGGGGTGAATTGAACATTGAAACCGAGCGTGCCGGAGATCTGGGCGGGTCCGCCTCCCCTGTGGTGTACGGCCAGGACGACCTCGTCGAGGGAACCGACGGTGGACCAGTCCAGGAGGTGTTCGGAGCGGTTCCAGCCGGGGGCGAGGCTGAGGGGGAGGCGCTGGACGCCGGCCCGGCCCTTGATCTCCAGGGCCACGTCGAGGGCCCCGAGTTCGTCATATTTCTCGGGTTTCAAATCGATTGCGACGATCGTGGGGCGATGTTCGGGATGGATTTCGCGAAATTCTTTCGCAAAGACCCCTACAGTCGCGTCGGAACTGATCGTATACTCCAACCACGACACTTCGCCGCCGGCGGCCGGCTCGAACGTCCGAGTCACGGTCCCCCGGGCGATCCCAACATTGAATGTACCTTGTTCACCAGCCTCCGCGAGGGAAGTCGGCCCGGGGTTCGCGTCGTCAGGAGAGCCGTTCGAAGCGGTCTCGGCGACGACGTTTCCGGATCCGAAGGCCCACGTCAGAATGAACGCCCCGACGATCAGACGGCGACCGCCGAGACCGGCGCGGATCCTCCCTCGGTCGTCCATGCTCCCCCTCCCGCCCCGCGGCCCTCGCGACGGTCCCGACCCGCGTCCTGGGCCCTGAGATCCCGCCGGGAAGCCGGAGCGTAACTCGACGCCGCGGCGTAATACAAGCCGCAGCCTCGCGAGCTTATCAGGTTGCAAGAGGGTTAGCTCATCGTATAGGTTGATTCCCTCAAATCGATTTCGTTAGTAAACCCTAGAGAGACGAGCGATGCCCCAGGTCTTCCACCCGAGTGCCAACACGCTCTCGCGCGTGGTCTTATTCAGCCTCGTGGCCGGGCCGGGAGCCCTGCTGGGGCTGATGTTCCTGCTGGTTCGATCCCCGTACCAGACCCAGGTCGGCGTGGTCCGCGAGCAGCCCGTGCAGTTTTCGCACGAGCACCACGTCAAGGGACTGGGGATCGACTGCCGCTTCTGCCACTCATCGGTGGAGACGGCGGCCTCGGCCGGAATGCCCCCGACCCACACGTGCATGACGTGTCACTCCCAGATCTGGTCCGGCAGCCCCCTGCTGGAGCCGGTCCGCGCCAGCCTCAAGGAGCAGAAGCCCCTGGCCTGGACGCGGGTCCACGACCTCCCCGACTTCGTGTACTTCCACCACGGGGTACACGTCCAGAAGGGGGTCGGCTGCGTCGAATGCCACGGCCGCGTCGACCTGATGCCGCTGGCCTGGCGGGAGAAGCCGCTGACGATGGAATGGTGCCTCGACTGCCATCGCAACCCCGAGCCTCGCCTCCGCCCGACGGACGAGGTGTTCGCGATGGACTGGACGCCCCCGGAGGGCAGCGGGCTGGAAGCGGCCCGCGAGACGAACACGATGAACCATGTGGAGGTCGGCCAGTTGACGAACTGCTCGATTTGTCACCGATGATGAAACCGCAAGTCGCCGACCTCGACAAGCCCTTGACCCTGACCGAGCTGATGCGCGGCGCCGCGGCCCCCGAGGCCGGCTCCACCGGCCCGCGCTACTGGCGCAGCCTCTCCGAGCTGGCCGACGACGGCGCGTTCAGCGAGCAGGCCCGGACCGCCGCCGCGCGGGCCCAGGCCGCGATCTTCGGCCTGGACGATTCCAGCCGCCGCAAGTTCCTGACGCTGATGGGCGCCTCGTTCGCCCTCGCCGGCGTCACCGGCTGCGGCGTCCAGCCGCTCGAGAAGATCGTCCCGTACGTCGAACAGCCCGAGCTGATCGTCCCGGGCAAGCCCCTCTTCTTCGCCACCGCCTCCTCGTTCGGCGGCGACGGCGTCGGCCTCCTGGTCGAGAGCCAGATGGGGCGGCCGACCAAGATCGAGGGGAACCCCTCGCATCCGACCAGCCGGGGCGCGACCGACATCTTCGCCCAGGCCGAGGTCCTCAACCTCTACGATCCCGACCGTTCGCAGGTCGTCGTCCACGACGGCCGCGTCGACACCTGGGAGCGGTTCCTCCGCTTCGCCATCGACCTTCGCGAGCGGAAGAAGGCCGAACGGGGCCGGGGCCTGCGGCTCCTCACCCGCTCGGTCGCCTCCCCCACGGAGCTCGACCAGATCCGCCGCCTCCGCGAGCTGATGCCCGAGGCCAAGTGGCACAGCTACGAGCCGGTCAACCGCGACGCCTCCCGCAAGGGGGCGGAGCTGGCCCTGGGCTCGGCGTTCGAGGTCGGCTACCACCTGGAGAAGGCCGACGTCGTCGTCGCGCTCGACGCCGACCTGCTCGGCCGCGGCCCCGCCGGCCTCCGCCACGCCCGCGCGTTCGCCGACCGCCGCGATCCCGACGGCGAGTCCCCGCTGCGGCTCTACGCCTTCGAGCCCACGCCCACCCTCACCGGCGTCGCGGCCGACCGCCGCACGCCGGTCGCCTCGGCCGACGTCCTCCTCGTCCTCGCGGCGCTCGCCAGGGCGCTCAAGGTCGAGGGCGCGCCCGAGCTGGACGGCAAGCGGATCGAGCCCCACGCCGCCGCGATCGTCGCCCTGGCCGCCGAGCTCGAAGCGGCGAAGGGGAAGGCCCTGGTCGTCGTCGGCGACGGCCAGCCCGCCGAGGCCCACGCCCTGGCCCTGGCCGTCAACGCCGCCCTGGGGGCGATCGGCGAGACCCTGACCCTCGCCCCCCCCGCCGAGCTGGCCCCGGTCGACCAGACCGCGTCCCTCGTCGAACTCGCCCGCGACATCGAATCCGGCGCCGTCGACACCCTGTTCGTGCTGGGCGCCAACCCAGTCTACGAGGCCCCGTCCGACCTCAAGATGGGCGACGTCCTCCAGAACCCGAAGCTCACGGCGCTGATCCACCTCGGCCTCCACAACGACGAGACCGGGGCCATCAGCCACTGGCACATCCCCGAGGCCCACTTCCTGGAGGCCTGGGGCGACGTCCGCTCCGCCGACGGGACGTGCAGCCTCCAGCAGCCGCTCATCGAGCCGCTCTACCAGGGCCGATCCGCGTCCGACGTCCTCGCGGCGTTGCTGGGCGAGGTCGGCGTCCCCGGCCAGGAACTCGTCCGCAGCTACTGGCGGACCCGGCTCCCGGCCGAGACCTTCGAACAGACCTGGCGCAAGGCGCTCCGCGACGGCGTCGTCGACCTCCCGGCCCCGGCCGAGAAGGCCGCCGAGACGCCGACCGCCGCCAAGCTCGACAAGGTCCAGTGGCCCGGCCCCGCGGTCCTCGCGGCCGACGAACTGGAAATCGTCTTCCGGCCCGACCCGACCATCTGGGACGGCCGGTACGCCAACAACGGCTGGCTCCAGGAGCTTCCGAAGCCCCTGACCACCCTGACCTGGGACAACGCCGCGCTGGTGAGCCCGGCCCTGGCCAAGCGGCTGGGGCTCGAGGACCAGCAGGTCGTCCTGCTGGAGTTCCGCAGCTCGATCGTCGAGGCCCCGGTCCTGATCACCCCCGGCCAGGCCGAGGACACGGTGACCGTGCACCTGGGCTACGGCCGCGCCCGCGCCGGCCGGGTCGGCAACGGCATCGGCTTCGACGCCTACCGCCTGCGGCGGTCCGACGCCCCCTGGGCCGCCGTCGGCCTGAAGCTCACGGCGACGACCAAGCGGATCCCGCTGGCGATCACCCAGCACCACCACCGCACCGAGGGCCGCGAGCCCGTCAAGGTCACGACCTTCGCGGAGTACAAGCACCCCGGCGAGGGCCACGGCCACCACCCCCACCCCGACGGCAGCCTCTACCCCGACCCGCCGGTGCCGCAGAGCGAGGATTACGCCTGGGGGATGGCGATCGACCTCAACCGCTGCATCGGCTGCGGCTCCTGCACGATCGCCTGCCAGTCCGAGAACAACATCCCGATCGTGGGCAAGGACCAGGTCCTCAACTCCCGCGAGATGCACTGGATCCGCGTCGACCGCTACTACGAGGGGGACGACGAGGCCAACCCGGCGACCCACTTCCAGCCGGTCCCGTGCATGCACTGCGAGAAGGCCCCCTGCGAGCTCGTCTGCCCGGTCGAGGCGACGACGCACAGCGACGAGGGCCTCAACGAGATGACCTACAACCGCTGCGTGGGGACCCGGTACTGCGGCAACAACTGCCCGTACAAGGTGCGTCGGTTCAACTTCCTGGAATACACCGACAACACGACCCCCAGCCTCCAGCTGCTCCGCAATCCCGACGTCACGGTCCGGATGCGAGGCGTGATGGAGAAGTGCACCTACTGCGTCCAGCGGATCAACGAGGCGAGGCAGAACGCCAAGGTGGAGCACCGCAAGGTCGGCGGCGACGAGGTGGCGACGGCCTGCCAGGCCGCCTGCCCCACCCGGGCCATCGTCTTCGGCAACCTGCTCGACCCCGAGAGCTCGGTTTCCAAGCTCCGGAATTCGCCCCGCAACTACGCCCTGCTCGAGGAGCTGGGGACGAAGCCGCGGACCACCTACCTGACCAAGCTGACCCACGGGGCCGAGGCCCACGAGGAGCCGCGACATGGCTGACACCCATCACGAAGACGGGCGGGGAGCCCCCCTCCCCCCCGTCCTGGCTCCGGGGCACACCTACGGGTCGGTCACGTCCACGATCAGCGACGTCGTCCTGGTCCGGGCGCTCGACTGGCGCTGGGCGGTCGGCATGGGGATCGCGACCTCGCTGCTGATGCTGTTCGGGGCGGCGGTCTCCTACCTGCTGTTCCGCGGCGTCGGCATCTGGGGCGTCAACGCCCCGGTCATGTGGGGCTGGGCGATCATCAACTTCGTCTGGTGGGTCGGCATCGGCCACGCCGGAACCCTGATCTCGGCCATCCTGCTGCTGCTGAAGCAGCAGTGGCGGACCTCGATCAACCGGTTCGCCGAGGCCATGACGTTGTTCGCCGTGGCCTGCGCGGGGGTCTTCCCGCTCTTGCACATGGGCCGGCCCTGGAAGTTCTTCTGGATGATGCCCTACCCCAGCACCATGGCGCTCTTGCCCCAATGGCGGAGCCCCCTGGTGTGGGACGTGTTCGCGGTCTCGACCTACGCCACGGTCTCGGCGTTGTTCTGGTATGTGGGTCTGATCCCCGACCTGGCGACGCTCCGCGACCGGGCCAAGAAGCGCTGGATCGCCATGATTTACGGCTCGCTGGCCCTGGGCTGGCGGGGCTCGGCGCGGCACTGGGCGCGGTACAAGAGCGCGTACATGCTGCTGGCGGCGATGTCGACCCCGCTGGTCGTCTCGGTGCACACGGTGGTGTCGCTCGACTTCGCGGCCTCGGTGATCCCGGGCTGGCACGCGACGATCTTCCCCCCCTACTTCGTGGCCGGGGCCATCTTCTCGGGCTTCGCGATGGTGGTCACGCTGATGATCCCCCTGCGGGCCTGGTACGGCCTGCAGGACTTCATCACCGACCGCCACCTGGACAACATGGCCAAGATCATGCTGGCGACCGGCATGATCGTGGGCTACGGCTACGCGATGGAGTTCTTCATCGCCTGGTACAGCGGCAACCCGTACGAGGAGTTCCTGCTCCTCAGCGCGCGGCCGTTCGGGACCTACACGAACGCCTACCGCTGCATGATCCTCTGCAACGTGGGGATCCCCCAGCTCCTCTGGATCCCGGCGATCCGCCGCAACCCGGTGGTGCTCTGGGTGATCTCGATCTTCGTCAACATCGGGATGTGGCTGGAGCGGTACGTGATCGTGGTCACGAGCCTGAGCCAGGACTTCCTGCCCTCGTCGTGGGCGAACTACAGCCCGACGATCTGGGACGTGGCGACCTTCCTGGGGACCATCGGCCTGTTCTCGTTCCTGCTGTTCCTGTTCGTCCGCTTGCTGCCGGCGATCGCCATCGCCGAGATGCGGGAGCTGGTGCACGAGAAGCACCACGAGCACGCCGCGCGCGGCGCCGCCGTGGCCGAATCGCACGGAGACCATCGATGAGCGGCCCGCACGACGTCCCCGCGACCCCCGAGGTCTACGGCCTGATGGCCGAGTTCGACGACCCCGACCGACTGGTCGAGGTGACCCGCGGCGCCTTCGAGCGCGGGTTCCGGCAGATGGAAGCCTACACGCCGTTCCCGGTGGAAGGCCTGGACCACGCCCTGGGCTACCACCGCAACAAGGTCCCCGCGACGGTGTTCGCGGGGGCCCTGCTGGGGGGCCTGGGCGGGTTCCTGATGCAATGCTGGTCGGCGATGTACTACTACCCCCACAACATCGCCGGCAAGCCGCTCTACAGCTGGCCGGCGTTCATCCCCATCACCTTCGAGACGACGGTGCTGGGGGGGGCCTTCGCCGCGGTCTTCGGCATGCTCTTCTACAACGGCCTGCCGAAGCTGTACCACCCGGTCTTCAACGCGCCCACGTTCGGCCTGGCGTCGGACGACCGGTTCTTCCTCTGCATCCAGTCCCGGGATCCGCTGTTCGACCCCGAAGAGACCCTGGCGTTCCTGGAGACCTGCGGCCCCCGCTCGGTCTCCGTCGTACCCTACTGACCGAACCGAACCGGACCCGCCGGTCCCATGGGATCAGACCCGCCCACGATGCGACCCAACACCCTCACCGCCCGCGTCCGGCCCGCCCCGGCCCGCCGGCGGCGACGGCTCGCCGGAGCCCTCGCCGCGCTGCTGGCCGTCGCGCCGGGCTGCACCGACATGTACGATCAGCCCCGGTACGAGGCGTACGAGGCCAGCCCGCTGTTCGCGGACGGGGCCTCGTCCCGCCCGCTGGTGGTCGGCACGGTCCCCCGCGACGACGTGCGGAACCTGCCGGCCGTCGAGGACCGCGAGCTGCTGCTGACCGGCCTGCGGGACGGCCTGCCGTCCCGGACGGCCCCGTTCCCGGTCGACCGCGCCGTGCTCGAGCGCGGCCGCCAGCGCTACGACGTGTTCTGCGCCCCCTGCCACAGCCCGACCGGCGACGGCCGGGGCGTGATCGTCCAGCGGGGGTTCACGCCGCCGCCGAAATACACCGAGCAGCGCCTGGTGGACGCCCCGCTGGGGCACTTCTTCCAGGTCATCACCCACGGCCACGGCGCCATGTACTCGTTCGCCGCCCGGGTCGCGCCCCAGGACCGCTGGGCGATCGCCGCCTACATCCGGGCGCTCCAGCTCAGCCAGGACGCCAAGGCCGCCGAGCTGCCCCAGGAAGACCAGAGCCGGCTCGAGGAGGCCGCCAAATGAGCATCGGAACCGCTGACGCCCCGGCCGGCCCCGACCTCGAAGCCCAGTTCGACGCCATCCGCTCCCGCGCCGTGGTCGCCGCCGTCGCCGGCCTGGTCGCGTGCCTGGTGGGCGGCCTGGCCTTCCCCCGGTCGTTCTACCCCGCGTACCTGACCGCCTTCCTGTTCTGGGCCGGCCTGTCGGTCGCCTCGATCGGCCTCTGCTTCCTCCACCGGCTGGTGGGCGGGGGCTGGGCGCTGCCGCTGCGGCGGCCGTTCGAGGCCGCCGGCGCGATGGTCGTCCCGATGGCCGTCCTGTTCGTGCCGATCCTGCTGGGCCTCCCCTACGCCTTCCCCTGGGCCGACGAGGGGGTCCGCAAGGCGAACCCGATGGTCGCCCAGAAGGCCGCCATCTTCCTCTACCCGTCGTTCTTCGCGACCCGCGCCGCGATCTACTTCGCGCTCTGGGCCGTCGCGGCCTACCTGGTCAACGCCTGGTCCCGCCAGCAGGACCGCAGCGAGAGCCTCGCGCCGTCGCGACGGCTGACCGCGGTCGCCGGCCCGGCGCTCGTGCTGATGTTCCTCTCGGCGTCGTTCGCGGCGTTCGACTGGGGGATGTCCCGCGACCCCGACTGGTACTCGACCATCTACGGGGCCATGTACATCGTCGGCATGATCCTGTCGACCCTGGCCTTCCTGACCGTCTTCACGATCCGGATCGCCGGGCACCAGCCGGTCAGGTCGGCCCTGAGCGCGGGCCGGCTCAACGACATCGGCAACCTGCTGCTGGCGTTCACGATGCTCTGGGCCTACATGTCGATCTCGCAGTTCCTGATCATCTGGCTGGGCAACTTGCCGGAAGAGGTGATCTGGTACCTGCGGCGGATCGAGGGGGTCTGGGGGGCGGTCGCCCTGGGCCTGATTTTCTTCGGGTTCTTCGCGCCGTTCCTGGCCCTGCTCCGGCGCGAGCACAAGCGTGACGCGAGCTGGGTGCTGCCGATCGCCTCGTGGCTGGTGGTTATGCGGGTGGTCGACCTGGCCTGGCTGATCCTCCCCGGCTACGCCAAGCCCGGCGAGACCGGCTTCCCCTGGGCGAGCCTCCCCTGGCTCCTGGCCGCCCTGGCCGGGATCGGCGGCGTCTGGATGATCGGCTTCGTCGGCCGCCTGCGGTCGGCCCCGCTGGTCCCGCTCCGCGACCCCCGGATCCTCGACGCCCTGGCCCTCGAGGCCGCGCATCAGCACAACGGAGGCGCCGTCCTATGAGCGACGAGATCGATCCCAGCCGCCTGGAAGGGGACATGACGCCCCAGGGCCGGTACAAGCCGGCCCGCGAGCTGAAGGAGCTGCACGAGAACACGGACCTCGACCTCAAGGGGGTCCTGGTCAACACGTTCATCCTGATCGCGCTCTGCGGGGCGACGTTCTACGTGGTGAAGCTGGGCATGGACTACTTCGTCCGGGTCGAGGACGCGACGCAGGAGAGCCGCCTCTCCCTGCGGTTCGCCTCGCCCCCGCCGCCCCCCGCGCCGCTGCTCCAGGACGACCCGGCCAAGGAGACGCGCGTGATCCTCGACGAGGCCAGGGCCCGCCTGGACTCGTACGGCTGGAACGACCGGCAGGCGAAGACCGCGCACATCCCGATCGAGCGGGCCATCGCCATCCTGGCGGAGAAGGGGCTCCCGAAGGTCGGCAAGATGGACCCGTTCCACCCCCGGCAGGGCTCGTCGAACCCGGTGAAGGTCGGCGACCCGTCGAATCCCGTGGAGCCGCCCGTCGAGGCCCCCAAGGCCGAGGCGGCGCCCGCTCCCAGCCCAGGGCCGAATCCATGAACAACCTCATCCCCCGCCTTCTGCCGGCGATCGCCCTCATGTTCGCGCTGCCGACTTCGGCGACGGCCGTCGCCGACGAGGCGGTGCCGCTGGGCACGCCGCCGGCGACGATCTCGGACCCGGAGTCGCTCGCGACCGCGGCGTCCAAGGTGAAGTTCGAGCAGAAGCTCGGGGGCCAGGTCCCGCTGAATGCGATCTTCCGGGACGAGGAAGGCCGCGAGACCCCGCTGGCGGCGTGCTTCGGCCGCCGCCCGGTGGTCCTCGCCCTGGTCTTCCACCGCTGCCCGCTGCTCTGCAACCAGGTGCTGGCGGGTCTGACGCGCACGCTCAAGCCGCTGCCGTTGCAGGCCGGCGTGGACTTCGACGTCGTCGCCGTGAGCATCGACCCGGAGGACACGCCGGAGTCGGCGGCGGCGAAGAAGGCGGGCTACCTCGAGCGCTACGACCGCCCCGGCTCCGAGGCGGGCTGGAGGTTCCTGACCGGCCCCAAGGAGTCGATCGAGGCGCTCTGCGAGTCGGTCGGCTTCGCGTACGTCCAGGACCCGGCGACCAAGCAGTTCGCCCACGCCGCCGGGATCGTGGTGCTCACGCCGGGGGGCCAGCCGGCGCAATACTTCTTCGGCATCGACTACCCCCCCAAGGAGGTCGACGCCGCCGTCCGCCGCGCGGCCGAGGGCCGGGTCGGCTCGCGGATCGCCTCGTTGCTCCTGCTCTGCTACGACTACGACATGGCGACCGGCAAGTTCACGCTCTCGATCGTCCGGGTCCTCCGCGCCTTCGGGACTCTCACCGCGCTGTCGTTGGGACTTTATCTCTTCCTGATGCTCCGGCGCGAGCGCCGCGAGCGGGCCGGGGACGGGGACCTCCCCCGGGACGCCGACGCGGCGCCGACGGCCGTCGACGGCCCTGGGACCTGAAACCAAGGTATTCATTCACATGTGGGACTTCCCCCTGTTTCCGAGCCAGGCGTCGACCAACGCAGCGAAGGTCGACGCCCTGATGCTGTTCGAGATCGGCGTCCTCGTCTTCTTCACGATGCTCATCTGCATCCTGATCCTGGGCTTCGCCGTGCGCTATCGGCGGGGCAAGGCGGCGGACCGCAGCAACCCGCCGACCCACAGCCTCTCCATGGAGGTGGTCTGGATCGCGGTGCCGATGGCCCTCTCCCTGGTGATGTACGCCTGGTCGACGAGGATCTTCTTCGACCTCTTCTCGCCGCCGGCGGACGCGGCACAGATCGACGTCGTGGGCAAGCAGTGGATGTGGTACATCCAGCACCCCCAGGGCCGGTCGGAGACCAACGAGCTGCACGTCCCGCTGGGCCGGCCGATGAAGCTGAACATGACCTCCCAGGACGTCATCCACAGCTTCTACATCCCGGACTTCCGGATCAAGCAGGACGTCCTGCCCGGGCGCTACACGTCGCTCTGGTTCGAGCCGACGAAGGTCGGCGAGTACAACCTGTTCTGCGCCGAGTACTGCGGGACCAACCACTCGATCATGATCGGCAAGGTCTTCGTGATGGAGCCGGCCGACTATGAGGCGTGGCTCTCCGAGAAGGGGGTCGGGCCGTCGCAGGCCGAGGAGGGCGAGCGGCTGTTCGTCCAGCACCACTGCGCCGGCTGCCACCGCGACAGCCAGACGGTCCACGCGCCGAAGCTCGAGGGGGTCTACGGCCGTCCGGTGCCGATCCAGGAGGGCAAGGACGTCCGGTTCGTGACCGCCGACGACCGCTACATCCGCGACTCGATCCTGCTCCCCAAGAACGAGGTGGTCGCCGGCTACGAGGCGATCATGCCGTCGTTCAAGGACCAGATCAGCGAGCCCGACCTGCTCAAGATCATCGCCTACATCAAGTCCATCGCCAATCGGGAGACCAGTCAATGAACGCCGCGGCGCACGCCCGCCACGACGACGGGCCGCCGACAGACTACCTGTCGGACACCTCGGTCGCGTCGTGGCTCCTGACGACCGACCACAAGCGGGTCGGCATCCTCTACCTGATCTCCGTCACCCTCTTCTTCCTGGTGGGAGGGGTGATCGCCGGACTGATGCGCCTGGAGCTGATGACCCCCAAGGGGGACGTCTTCTCCACGCCCGACACGTACAACCGCATGTTCACGATGCACGGCGTGATCATGATCTTCTTCTTCCTGGTGCCGTCGATCCCGGCGGTGCTGGGGAACTTCCTGATCCCGCTGATGATCGGGGCCCGCGACCTGGCGTTCCCCAAGATCAACCTGCTGAGCTGGTACGTCTACATCATCGGCGGCGTGATGGGGATCTGGATCCTCATCCACGGCGGCGTCGACACCGGCTGGACGTTCTACACGCCGTTCAGCACGATGTACTCGAACACGATGGTGGTGACGGCGGCGGTGGCGGTGTTCATCACCGGCTTCTCGTCGATCCTCACCGGGCTCAACTTCATCGTCACGGTGCACACGATGCGGGCCCCGGGGATGACCTGGTTCCGGCTGCCGCTGTTCGTCTGGTCGCAGTACGCCACGGCCCTGATCATGGTGCTGGGGACGCCCGTGCTGGCGATCTCGGTGATTTTGGTGGCGCTGGAGCGGTTCTTCGGCTTCGGCATCTTCGACCCCCGGCTGGGCGGCGACCCGATCCTCTTCCAGCACCTGTTCTGGTTCTACTCGCACCCGGCCGTGTACATCATGGTCCTGCCCGGCTTCGCCGTGGTCAGCGAGATCATCCCCTGCTTCAGCCGCCGGCCGATCTTCGGATACCGGTTCATCGCCTTCGCCAGCGTGGCCATCGCGATCTTCGGCTTCCTGGTGTGGGGCCACCACATGTTCGTCTCCGGCCAGTCGATGTACGCCGGGGCCGTCTTCTCGATCCTCAGCTTCCTGGTCGCCATCCCGTCGGCCATCAAGGTGTTCAACTGGACCGCCACCCTCTACAAGGGTTCGCTCCGGTTCGACACGCCGATGCTCTACGCCCTGGGCTTCATCGGCCTGTTCACCATCGGCGGCCTCACCGGGCTGATGGTCGCCTCGCTGGCGATCGACGTCCACGTCCACGACACCTACTTCATCGTGGCCCACTTCCACTACATCATGGTGGGCGGCACCACGATGGCCTACCTGGGCGGCATCCACTTCTGGTGGCCCAAGATCTCCGGCCGGATGTACTCCGAAATCTGGGGCAAGCTCTCCGCCCTGCTGGTGTTCGTCGGCTTCAACCTGACGTTCTTCCCCCAGTTCCTGCTGGGCTACCTGGGCATGCCCCGGCGCTACTTCGAGTACCGCCCGGAGTTCCAGGTGCTGAACGTCATGTCCACGGCCGGGGCGTCGATCCTCGCGGTCGGCTTCCTGCTGCCGCTGTTCTACCTCGGGATGTCGCTGCGGCGGCCCCGCGACGCCGGCCCGAACCCCTGGGGCGCGACCGGCCTGGAATGGCAGATCGAGTCCCCGCCGACGACCCACAACTTCCACGAGCCGGTCCTCGTGACCTGCGGACCCTACATGTACTCGCCCGAGGAGGCGGAACGGGAATATGCAAGCCAGCACGTCCACCATGCCTGACGAGGGGAGGCAGATCCTCTCGTCCCACTTCGACGACCTGGAACAGCAGCACCTGTCCTCCAACCTGGGCATGTGGTTCTTCCTGGGCAGCGAGGTGATGTTCTTCAGCGGCCTGATCGTCTCCTACGCCGTCTACCGGGGCCTGTCCCCGGTGGCGTTCGAGCTGGCCAGCCGGCACATGGACCTCTGGGTCGGCTTCTTCAACACCCTGGTGCTGCTGACCAGCAGCCTCACCATGGCGTTCGCCGTCCGCTGCAGCCAGGTCCGTGACAACCGCGGCATCGTCCGCTACCTCATCGCCACCGCCGTCCTCGGCTCCGCGTTCCTGGGCGTCAAGGCCACGGAGTACAAGAAGGAGATCGACCACCACCTGTTCCCCGGCCCCCACTTCGTGGTCCCCGGCCACGACGCCGAGGAGATGCTGGAGGCGAGCAAGGGTCCCGACGGCCAGGTGAACCATGAGGTCTACCGCCACAACCTCGGCCGCTTCCAGATGATGTTCGTCTTCTACTTCTTCATGACCGGCGTCCATGCCTTCCACATGATCGTCGGCATCGCGGCGGTTCTGATCTTCGCCGTGCTCGCGAAGATCCGGTGGTTCTCCGGGTACGGCCACACCCAGATCGAGGCCCTGGGCCTCTACTGGCACTTCGTGGACGTGGTCTGGGTGTTCCTCTACCCGTTGCTCTATCTGATCGGCTGACAGGCGGACCCTACCCATGCAGCAGACCTCGCAATTGCACCAGACCGCGGACTCCCACCACCAGGCGCACCACGTCATCGCCGTCAAGACGTACGTCACCATCTACGTGGTGCTGATGGTGCTGCTGGCGGCGACGGTGGGGGTCCACTTCATGGACCTGGGCGCCGTCGCCTTGCCCATCGCCATGGCGATCGCCATGGTCAAGGCCGTCCTGATCGTGCTGTTCTTCATGCACGTCTACTACAGCGCCCCGCTGACCTGGGCCGTGGCGTCCGGCTCCCTCCTCTGGCTGGCCCTGTTCCTCGCCTTCCTCGTGGCCGACTACGCCGGCCGCGGCTGGCTGGACATCCCCGGCAAGTGACGCCGGGAGCCCCCGCCCCTCCGCCGACTCGAACCGGCGCCGCCTCCACCTGAGGGCGGCGCCGGCGTCGGTTCCTCCCCCCTTCCCTTCCCCGCCATCGGGACCCTCTCGCCGCCACGGCGAAGCAAGACGACGCTCATCGCCCGCCGCGCGGCCGTACCCCCGGTTCGGCGGTCGTACGCGCCGACGCGACACGTCATCATCGTCGGATGCCCGATGCATGAGCCCCGCCGACAGGCTATGATGAGCTTTCGGGGCTGGCCGGCGGCATCGGCCCCCCCTCGTCGAGCCCGCCGGATTCGCATCACGGCCGCTCGAATCCCCTCCCCCCGAGATCGTCCATCCGACCTGGCCGGGCCCGCGGAGCCCATCCGCGCGAGCGCGCCGTCGGCGAACACGGGAACTCACGCATGAGCCACAACGCGAAGCCGGCCCTCCTCTCCTCGGCCGTGGCGGCCGCCTTGATCCTGGCGACGATGATGGCGGCGGCCGCCGGACGCCCCGAAGCACCGGATTCGGCCCCCAAGGGGGACGCGGACGCGACGTCGTCCCAGGTCGAAATCCCGCGCACCGCCGAGGAGGCGCGTGGCCAGGCCAGGCTCCTCCACGAGTCGATCCACGTCACGCTCCAGATCATGCACAGCCGCTACTACCGTGAGGACGAAGGGATGCCGCTCCCCGCCCTCACCCTGGAGACGGTCTTCGACGAGCTGGCGACCAGCCGGAACCTCGAATTCCACTGGATGGCCGTCGACGCCAAGCCCATGAGCGTCGACCACAAGCCCAGGGACCAGTTCGAACGCGACGCCGTCGAGGCCCTCGGCTCGGGCAAGGAGACCTTCGAAATCGCCGAACCCGACGCCTACCGGCTCGCCGGCGCGATCACCCTCTCCTCGCAATGCCTGAAGTGCCACCTGCCGAACCGGACCGACACCAAGCCGCGCACCGCCGCGCTGGTCATCACCGTCCCCTTCGGCAAGGACTGAGCCGCCCAGGCGAGGACGCCCCGAGCGCCGCGACGCGAGGTCGAGCGGCGGCCGGGGCGTCCTCGCGCGCCGCCGGAGATCAGCGTTCGTCGGTCAATTGCCGCTCGGGATCGTGCGGCGGCGGGGCCGGGAGGCCGGCTTCCGGCTTGCTCGGCGGCGCGGGGGCGTCCTCGGACCGGACGACGTCCGCCGCCTCGACGACGACCCCCTCGTCGGCGGGCTCGGCCCGGATCCCGCTGGCCCCGGTCATCGTGCGCTGGTCGCTCTTCTCGTTCGGGTCCGCCATGGCGTTTCCTCTCCTCTCGCATGCCGAGCGGTCGCGGGCCTCGCGTGAGCGCAAAGCGAGACGGGCGGGGCGTGGGGCACCTCGCCCGTCTCGGCCGCATTCGCGCGAGGTGGGTCGCGAGTCCCGGCCTCAGATGGCGGTGGTGGCGCGGCTGCTGCGGTCGTAGCCTCCGGCCGATCGGATGATGGCCGCGGCCTCGGCCGCGCGGGCCCCGGCGTCGACGGTCACGATCGTGCGCCCGGCCTCGAACTCGCCCTGATAGTAGGTGGCTTCCTCTTCGGGGATGCCCGCGCCTACGAGCGCGCCGACCAGCCCGGCGATGCCCGCCCCGGCCGCCGCGTTGGAGAGGACGACCCCCAGCGTGCCGGCCATGATGGCCGGGCCGACGACCGGGATGACGCCGGAGAGCACGCCGAGGCCCGCCAGGGCGCCCAGGCCGAGCCCCGTCAGCGCGCCGGCCAGCGCGCCCGATTCGGCCTGCGAGCCCGCGTCGGAGACCCTGGCGTCGCTCACCCCTTCGACGTGCTGAGTGGCGACGCCGATATGCTTGTCGGTGAAGCCGGCGGCGTGGAGGTCGGTGACGGCCTGGTTGGCTTGGCGACGGTCTTCGAAGACGCCGACGACGGGGGAAATCACGGTGCTCATGATCGGAAACCTCGACGAATGACTGGGGCCTGAACGCCCCGCGAGAAGGGAGAGACTCTCGTCTACATGAATTGATCTCCTCGCAAACGGGATGCCGCGTCGCACGTCAATCCCACCCTCGTCGGCCCGTCGGATCAGTTGTCGCGACTCCGGGCGTGGCAGCTCGCGCAGCTCCGGGCCACGGCGGCGAACGCGGCTTCACGCTCGTCGGGCGTCGAGCCGGTCGGCGGCTGGTCGAGGGCGTCGCGCAGCTCGCCCGCGCGGCGTTCGGCTTCGGCCGCCTCGCGCAGGAAGGAGTCGCCCCGGGCTCGCGACTCGTCCAGCCGCGTGGCCTCCCGGAACAGCTCGAGGACCTGGAGCGCCTCGTGCGCCGGATCGTCTTCGGGACGGTCGGCCGTCGCGGGGAATCCGGACTTGCGAGCCTCCTTCAAACGGTCCCATCGCTCGTCGAGCCGGACCATCAGGTCCACCAGCGCCGGCGTCTCGGAGCGCTCGGGGAGGTCACGACCGGCCCGCTCCAGCTCCTCGACGGTCGGCGGGAGGAACTCGCGGACCGAGGCGTAGAGGCCCCGGTAATCGGCGGACGTGCCCGCCTGCGTCATCCAGGCGAGGGCCTGGTCCCGGGTCCAGTCCTCCGAGGCCAGGCCGCAGACGGCGGCGGCGGCCGGCCCGCGATGCTTGCCGTGATGGCAATGGACGTAGACCGGGCCGGGCAAGGACCGGAGCGCCGCGACGAGACGCACCGCCTGCTCGCGCGGGACGCCGTCGTAGCCGATGGGAAGGTGGACGTATCGCAGGCCCACCTTGCGCGCGGCCTCGACGTCGGGGGCCGCCCCGTCGACGCTGATGATCGTCCTGATCCCAAGCCCCTCCAGGGCCTTCCAGTCCCGCTCCTCGCGCGGGTCTCCGCCGCTGTAGAGCCTGGGACTCAAGCGGAAGGCGTTCTCGATCTCGCCGATCTCGATCCGCTCCGGAGTCCCGGGTCCGGAAGGCTCCTCGACCGCCGCCGAAGGGCCCTGCGCGGCGACCAGCAGGAGGGACAGGAAGACGGCCGAAGCCCCGGCGGAAAGGCTGACGCCGCGAACGCGTTCGATCATCGGGAGCTTCTCCGATCGTCCTGGAGCCTCGTCGCGTCGGGGGGACGCGGGCCGAGGGCCGGCCTGGATTTTAGCGGGGCCGCCGCGAGCCGGGAAGGTCCGAGGCTCCGGCGTCGGAGGTGCGGTCCCGCTCGGATCGACATCGTTCACTCATGCGGATTTTTTCAACACATTTACGAGAGTTTTGGGCATCATGGATCTCGTTCGGTTTTGGAGAGCGACCCGGCGGGACGCCGCCGGTCGACGCTCGACTCGGGAATGGACCGCACCAACAGGTAAGGAGACGCTCCCATGTTCGAACGCCGCGTGGACGCCATGCTTCGAAGCCGTCGACGACGGACCCGCCGCCGATTCGAGATCGAGTGGCTGGACGACCGGATCGCGCCGGCGGTCTCGGCCGTGTTCAGCCCCGGGGTCGGGGCGCTCAGCGTCTTCGGCGACTCGCTCGCCAACGCCATCACGGTCAGCCGGAACGCGGCGGGTGCGATCCTGGTCAACGGCGGGGCCGTCGCCGTCCTGGGGGGGACCCCGACCGTCGCCAACACCGCCTCCATCGCGGTCTTCGGCCAGGGCGGCAACGACGTCATCACGCTCAACGAGGCCAACGGCGCGCTCCCGAGGGCCAACCTGTTCGGCGGCACGGGGAACGACGTCCTGACCGGCGGCTCGGGCGCGGACATGCTCTTCGGCCAGAGCGGCAACGATACGCTCCTGGGCAAAGGGGGGGCCGACTTCCTCTTCGGAGGCTCCGACCAGGACGTGCTGACCGGCGGCGACGGCGACGACCAGGTCTTCGGCGAGTCGGGCGACGACCGGATGATCTGGAATCCGGGAGACGACACCGACCTGAACGAAGGGGGAGACGGGACCGACGTCGTCCAGGTCAACGGCGGCAACGGGGCCGAGGTCTTCACCGTCACGGCGAACGGCACCCGCGTGCGGTTCGATCGCATCAACCCCGCGCCGTTCTCCATCGACATCGGCACATCCGAGAGCCTCGTCCTCAACGCCAACGGCGGCGACGACCAGTTCTCGGCTACCGGAAACCTCGCCGCGCTCATCGCGATCACCGTCGACGGCGGGGCCGGGAACGACGTCCTCCTGGGGAGCAATGGGGCCGACCTGTTGATCGGCGGCGACGGGAACGACTTCATCGACGGCCAGCAGGGGAGCGACGTCGCCCTGATGGGCGCCGGCGACGACGTCTTCAACTGGGACCCGGGCGACGGCAGCGACGTCGTCGAGGGCCAGGCCGGGGCCGACCGGATGGCGTTCAACGGGGCCAACATCAACGAGATCTTCGACATCTCGGCCAACGGCGGCCGGGTGCGGTTCACCCGCGACGTCGCCAACATCGTCATGGACCTGAACGACGTCGAAGCCATCGACCTGAACGCCCGCGGCGGGGCCGACGTCGTCAGGGTCAACGACCTCTCGGGGACGGACGTGATCGCCCTGAACTTCAACCTCGCCGCGAGCGGCGGGGGGGGCGACGGCGCGGCCGACAGGGTGATCGTCAACGGCGGCAACGGCGACGACGTGATCCTCGCCAGCGGCGACGCGGCCGGGACCACCGTCCTGGGCCTCGCGGCGACGGTGAACATCACCGGCGCGGAGGCGGGCAACGACGTCCTCCAGATCAACGCGCTGGCGGGCGACGACGTGGTCGACGGGACCGGCCTGGCCGCGAACGCCATCGGCCTGACCGCCGACGGCGGGGACGGCGATGACGTCCTCCTGGGCGGGGCGGGGAACGACGTGCTCCTGGGAGGCCCCGGCGACGACGTGCTGATCGGCGGCCCGGGCCTCGACGTCCTGGACGGCGGCCCCGGCGACAACGTCGTGATCCAGTGACCTCGCGGCCGGATGCCCGAGACGGCCCGCCGCGCCTCGCGGCCGGGCCGTCCCGGCGTCCCCCTTCCCCGACCCTTCCACCCCACTCGGAGCGAATCATGGACGCGACCACGCGCCCGGACGAGGCCGCGCGCACGGAGCGGTTCGGCCAGACCATGAGCGAGGTCCTGAACCACGCGGCGCTGGCGCTGATGGCGTCGATCGGCCACCGCACGGGCCTGTTCGACGCGATGGCCGGCCTGCCCCCGACGACGAGCGAGGGCGTGGCGACGGCCGCCGGCCTGAATGAGCGGTACGTCCGCGAATGGTTGGGGGCGATGGTCGCCGGCGGCGTGGTCGAGCACGACCCGGACGCCGGCCTGTACCGGCTCCCCGAGGAGCACGCGGCCTGGCTGACCCGGTCGACGAAGCTGGTCAACGCGGCGGCCTCGGCGCAGTGGATCGCCGTGCTGGGGGCCGCCGAGACCTCGGTCGTCGACGCCTTCCGCCACGGCCGGGGGGTCCCCTACTCCGCCTACCCCCGATTCCACCAGGTGATGGCCGAGGAGAGCCAGCAGTCGGTCGTCGATTCTTTGATGGAACACATCCTGCCGATGGCGCCCGGACTGGCCGATCGGCTGGAAGCCGGCGCGGACGCGCTCGACGTCGGTTGCGGGGCCGGCCACGCTCTGCACCTCCTGGCCGAGACCTTCCCCGCGAGCCGGTTCGTCGGCCGCGATTTCTCCGAGGAGGCGATCGCCCTGGCTCGCGGCGAGGCCGACCGCCGCGGCCTGAACAACGTCCGCTTCGAGGTCCGCGACGCGGCCCTCCCGTGCGACCCGGAAGCGTACGACCTGATCACGGCCTTCGACGCGATCCACGACCAGGCCCGCCCGGCGGGCGTGCTCCACGCCGTCTCCGAGGCTCTCCGCCCCGACGGCGTCTTCCTGATGCAGGACATCTCCGGCGCCGGCTGCCACCACCGGGACGCGTCCCACCCGTTCGGGACGTTCCTCTACGCCATCTCCTGCATGCACTGCATGT
The DNA here is from genome assembly GCF_001610895.1 of Planctomyces sp. SH-PL62. NCBI lineage: Bacteria > Pseudomonadati > Planctomycetota > Planctomycetia > Planctomycetales > Planctomycetaceae > Planctomyces > Planctomyces sp. SH-PL62. The sequence goes on from NZ_CP011274.1 coordinate 79,812, forward strand.
CCGTCTCGCTCGCCAACGGCGGGCCCGGGCTCGGCGCCATGTGGGGCCGGCCGCAAGCCGAGGCCATGCTCCGCGCCGCCGGCTTCAACCTCGTGACCGTCCGCGAATCGCCACACGACCCCTTGAATTTCTATTACGTCTGCCGAAAGGGCTGACGGCACGCGCCGCGCCGTCGCCCAATCGGCCGTCAAGGCAAGGGCAGGAGGCGGCGGAGTTGCTGGATGGTGTCGCCCATCGCGTGCACCCGCTCGATGTTCGGGCCGGTGCGGCCCTGGGCGATGCGGTCGGTTCGGCTCACGAGCGGCCCGTACATCGCCTCGACGTTCCCCAGCTCGGCCGTGAGCCGGCCCGGACCGGACCCGCCCGCCGCGAGGTCGCGGAAGCGGGCCGCGACGGCGTTCAGGGCCTCGGCTTCGACCAGGAACTGCGATCCCTCCGGGACCACTCCGGCCGTGGGCGCGAAGTCCCGGATGTAGGAGTCGGTCTGCCCGAAGAGGCTGTCGGACAGCTCCTGGACCTGCCGTTGCGCGTCCAGACCCGGCTCGTACCTGGGCCGACGCACCTCGTAGTAGGTCATCGAGGGGGGCGGATAGATCGGCCCGTAGATATCCCCTTCGAGCCTCGGGAGGGGGAGCCCCGACCTGCCGAGCCCCGGGAAATCGAACGTGGTCCGCGGGGGCCCGTAGCCCGGGGGCGGCGACAGGTACGGGCTCACCCTGGGGCTCGGCGGGGGCGGGTAGGCCTCGGCGCCGTCGAAGGGTTCCGCGTAGTAACCCCCGCGAGGCTCGCGGGCGTACGGCTCGGCGTATCCGCGGAAGCGACCGTCCGTGCGCCGCCGCTGCTCGAACCGCTTGTAGTATTCCTTCTCGCGATCGCGGCGGTCCTTGTCGAAGCCCTTGTAATCGCCGCCGCGTCGGCCCTTGTCCCACTCGTCCTTGTCGTCGGCGAGGGTCGAGCCGGCGCACGCGAGCAGGCCGGTCATGGCAAGGATCAGGAGATGTGGTCGCATGGTGTCGCTCCTTCGGCGTGATGCCGTTGATGACCCTATGCCGAAGCAATCTCCATGCCGGGAAGGCGGGCGAGCGGGCCCGAAGGAGAGCGGCCCGGGAATCCGCCGCGACGCGCCGCCCGGGCGGCGGCCTCGCCGCGTTGACCGCGGGCGGGGGGGTTGGAGACAATGGGCCGGTGCGGCTCGCGCCGCGGATTCCCTACCGAGGAGAAGACATGCCGAAGCTCGTCCTGTTGCGCCATGGCGAAAGCATCTGGAATAAAGAGAACCTGTTCACGGGATGGTACGACGTCGACCTGTCGGACCAGGGCAAGGTCGAGGCCAGGCGGGCCGGCGAGCTGCTGAAGGCCGAGGGCTTCACGTTCGACGTCGCCTTCACGTCGGTCCTCAAGCGGGCCATCCGCACCCTCTGCTCGGCGCTCGACGAGCTGGACCTGCTTTGGATCCCCGTCGTCAAGTCCTGGAAGCTGAACGAGCGGCACTACGGGGCGCTTCAGGGATTGAACAAGGCCGAGACGGCCGCCAAGTACGGCGACGATCAAGTACTGGTCTGGCGGCGGAGCTACGACACCCCCCCGCCGTCCCTGGAGGAGTCCGACCCCCGCTACCCCGGCTCCGACCCCCGCTACGTCGACCTGACCCCGGCCGAACTCCCGAAGACCGAGTGCCTCAAGGACACCGTCGACCGGGTTCTCCCCTACTGGAACGAGACGATCGCCCCGGCGATCAAGAGCGGCAAGAAGGTCATCATCGCCGCCCACGGCAACAGCCTCCGGGCGCTCGTGAAGTACCTCGACGGGATCTCGGATGAGGATATCATCAGCCTCAACATCCCGACCGGCATCCCCCTGGTCTACGAGCTGGACGACGACCTGAAGCCGATCAAGTCGTACTACCTCGGCGACCAGGCCGAGATCGCCGCCAAGGCCGCCGCCGTCGCCGCCCAGGGCAAGGCCAAGTAAGCGGAGCGCCCCCACCTTGAAACCACACGACCTCCATCCGGCCCGGTCGGTCCCCCTCCCCCTGGGAGCCGCGGCCCGACCGCGAGGATGGAGGTCGTCGCGCTTCGGGGACGCGCCGAACGGTGGAGCGTCGGCGGGCGCAGGCGCAAAACAGGTCCGACGCCCCCCCCATCCCGGGCCTATGGGCTCGACATCGCCGGGCGTCGGGCTCACCCTGACGATCTTGACGGAAACCGTCGGGTTCCCGCCGGTTGGCCGGAGCTAAAGGGAATTATCCCCGGCAAAACCCGGCGGGCTGTCATAGCGACGGATTCTGCACATGTTGGTTCCAAGCCCATAGATTGGATAGTTTTGTCCACGTAGAATCTGCTGGCCGACGGGCTGATTTTTCGAACTCCCAGTGCAATGCCAGTCTGGCGTCCCCCTTCCACACACATCCGTCGGTCGATGAAAGAGGCTTTCATGGCGAGCATCGCGAGGGTGCGTGTGCCGGTTTTGCTCGGCATGAGCGTTCTCTTCGGCTGGATGGCGGCAGCCGGCCCGTTCACGGGCAATCCAGCGGTGTCGGCGCCACGCGAGGGGGCGGCAGACGACCTCGACCGGACCGTGCTCCCGGTCCTGGAGCCTTCTCCCCCGGCTGACACGACGCTCGACGCCCGTAACACCAAGCCCCCGCCGAGATTCCAGGTTAAGGCCCCGACAAAGGCCCCCAACGTGCTCATCGTGCTCATCGATGACATGGGTTTCGGCCAGTCCAGTGCCTTCGGCGGCCCGATTCGCATGCCGACGCTGGAGAGGATGGCCAAGGGCGGACTCCGCTACAACCAGTTCCACACCACGGCCCTCTGCTCGCCAAGCCGTGCGGCCCTGCTCACCGGCCGCAACCACCACGTCTGCAACATGGGCTCGATTACCGAGACCGCCACCGCGTTCCCCGGCAACACCGGGCAACGCCCGAACGCCGTCGCACCGCTGGCCGAGATGTTGCGGCTCAACGGATACAGCACGGCCGCCTTCGGCAAGTCGCACGAGACCGCCGCGTGGGAGGTCAGCCCCTCCGGCCCGACCGACCGCTGGCCGACCCGGGCCGGCTTCGACAAGTTCTATGGATTCATCGGCGGCGAGGCCAACCAGTGGGCCCCGGCGATCTACGAGGACATGACCCGCATCGAGGTGTCAAAGGACCCGAACTATCACCTCATGACCGACCTCGCCGACCGGGCCATCAAGTGGACCAACTCCCAGAAGTCGCTGACTCCGGACAAGCCGTTCTTCACATACTTCGCCCCGGGGGCCACTCACGCCCCGCACCACGTGCCGAAGGAGTGGGTCGCCAAGTACAAGGGCCAGTTCGACCAGGGCTGGGACAAGCTCCGCGAGGAGACGCTGGCCCGACAGGTCAAGCTCGGAGTCGTCCCCGCCGGAACCAAACTCGCCCCCAAGCCCGAGGCCATCAAGCACTGGGACTCGCTGAGTGCCGACGAGAAGACGCTCTTCGCCCGCCAGATGGAGGTGTTCGCCGGCTTCGGCGAGTACGCTGACTTTGAGGTCGGCCGTGTCATCCGGGCCATCGAGGACCTCGGCCAACTGGACAACACGCTCGTCTTCTACATCGTCGGCGACAACGGGGCGAGTGCCGAAGGCACCATGAACGGCCTGTTCAACGAGATGACCTACTTCAACGGCGTCCCCGAATCCGTCCCCGAGATTCTCGAACACCTCGACGACCTGGGCGGCCCGAACTCCTACGGCCACTACGCGGCGGGCTGGGCCGTGGCGGGCGACGCACCGTTCGCCTGGACGAAGCAGGTCGCCGGGAGCTACGGCGGCACCCGCAACGGCATGGTGGTCCACTGGCCCCTGGGCATCGCGGCCAGGGGCGAGCTCCGCTCGCAGTGGCACCACGTCATCGACATCGCCCCGACGGTCCTCGAAGCGGCAGGCCTTCCCGAACCGAAGGTCGTCAACTCCACGCCACAGACGCCCATCCAGGGCGTGAGCATGGCCTACACCTTCGCGGACGCCAGGGCGAAGGACCGGCACAAGACGCAGTACTTCGAGATTTTCGGCAATCGGGGTATCTACCACGACGGTTGGCTGGCCCACACCGTCCATCGTGCCGGCTGGGAGACGACGCCGCGGCATCCGCTCCTCGAAGACAAATGGGAGCTGTATCACGTCGAAGAAGACTTCAGTTCGGCAGACGACCTGGCCGCGAAGTATCCCGAGAAGCTCAAGGAATTGCAGGAGCTTTTCCTCAAGGAAGCCGCCAAGAACCGCGTCCTGCCGCTCGATGACCGCACGATTGAGCGTGCGAACGCCGCCCTCGCCGGGCGTCCCGACCTGATGGCCGGCCGCACCTCACTGACGGTCTACGAGGGCATGGCTGGGATGACGGAGAATGTCTTCATCAACACCAAGAACCGCTCGCACACCATCACGGCCGAGGTCCAGGTCCCGAAGGGGGGCGTGAACGGCGTGCTCCTGTCTCAGGCCGGCCGCTTCGGCGGCTGGAGCCTGTACGTGAAGGACGGCAAGCCAGCGTACGTCTACAACTTCCTCGGCCTCAGCTCGTCCAGGGTCGCCGCTCCCACGCCGCTGCCCGAGGGCAAGGTGACCATTCGCTACGAATTCGCCTACGACGGCGGCGGCCCCGGCAAGGGCGGAAAGGGCACCATCCTCGTCAACGGTAAGAAGGTGGCCGAAGGGCGGATTGACCGCACGCAGGCCAACCTCTTCTCGCCCGACGAGGGGGCGGACGTCGGCCTCGACGGCGAGACGCCGGTGACCGACGACTACAAGGAAGGCGATAACAAGTTCACCGGCAAAATCGCCAAGGTGACTGTCGATTTGAAATAACGGAGCAGCTCGACCCTGCCCCGACACCCGCCGGGGCAGGGTCGAGCTGACTTAACATAAAGGGCAATATCGGGCGCGCCGCCCACCGCTTCTACGCCGAGGTGCTCCGTCGAAGACACTTCGGAACGGCCTCCGCGAGCCGATTTCTCGACGGGAGGCGGCCGCCTCGCGGCCCGGGCGGGCGTCGGATCTGGCGAGCGGAGCGACGCCGGGTGTTTTTGACGGAGCCGTCCGTCATGATGGAGGAATCCCGCGAGCGGCTGAGCCGGTTCGGCCCGAAGGCCACGGTCGCCGCGGCCGACCTCGGTTCGGTCGACTGGCGCGGAGGGGTCGAGTCGCCGTTCGACGCCGTAGGGTTCGGTATCAGAGGATTCGAGATGTACGTCCCCGCCTCGTTCAGGATGTCCGACGCCTCAGAACTCTATTCGTTTATGCGGACGCACAGCTTCGCCGTGCTCGTCACGCATGGTGAAGGCGGCATGACCGCCACCCACCTGCCCTTGCTGCTCGACGCCGATGCGGGGCCGCGCGGGACGCTGATCGGGCACATGGCGAGGGCGAACCCCCAGTGGCGGGACGTCGCGGGCGATGCGCTGGTCATCTTTTCCGGCCCGCACGCCTACGTCTCGCCCACCTGGTACGAAACTCCGGGGACCGTGCCGACCTGGAACTATGCGACGGTGCACGCCTACGGGGCGCTCCAGCTCGTCGAGGGCCGCGACGAGCTGCACGACATCCTGACCAGGACCACCTCCGTGTACGAGCGGCGGATGCCGGAACCGTGGTCCTACGACGTCGACGACCCCGATATCGACAAGATGCTCAGGGCGATCGTCGGATTCCGCATCGAGATCACCCGCCTGGAAGGCAAGATGAAGCTCAACCAGAACCACCCGAGGAGCGTCGCCGGAAGGTGATCCGGGCTTTGGAGGCCCAAACCGACGGGGACTCTCAGGCCATCGCCAAACTGATGGCCGCGACGTTGGGGGACTGAGGTTCTCGCTCGGGCCCTGCTTCGCTCCATCGAAAACGCCGACTCCGGGAATTTCGGCGGAGCCCCCCCCGTAGATGGTCGGCACGACCGGGCGGCCGCCGTCCCTGAGCCGTCTCGGAAATTCGGGCGTGCTCCGCCTGGAGTTTGTGCGCAATCGACGGTCGTGGCGCATCGTCTCGGTAAGGGAACCTGCGCGCCGAATCGGCCGTCGACCCAGCCGACGGCCCCGGCCTGACGATGCGAAAACGGCCGAACGAACCCAAACACCGACGACGCAACAACGTGTTAAGAGTCAATCGAAATAAGACTTGCGCCGAATGGGTCCGTTCGTCGGCCGGGCGAGCGAACCCAATCCGGTGCGGAGCCGGGGGGAGGGTCGGTCACTCGGTGATCTCGCGGATGACGCGGCAGGGGTTGCCGGCGGCGAAGACGCCTTCGGGGATGTCGCGGGTGACGACGCTGCCGGCGCCGATGACGGCGCACGAGCCGATCGTCACGCCGGGGCAGATCACGGCCGCGCCGCCGACCCAGACGTCGGCGCCGATCGTGATCGGCTTCGCGTACTCGTGCAGCCGGCGCTCGGCCGCGTTCATCGGGTGCGTGGCCGTGTAGATCTGCACCGAGGGGCCGAACAGCGTGAAGTCGCCGATCTTGACCTCGGCGACGTCGAGCACCACGCAGTTGAAGTTGAAGAAGACCCGCTCGCCCAGGTGGATGTTGGCCCCGTAGTCGCAGTAGAACGGCGGCTGCATCCAGACGCTGTCGCCGCCGGCGCCGAACAGCTCGCGGAGGATCCGCCGCCGCTCGTCGACGTCGGCCTCGCGGGTGGCGTTGAGGGACTGGCAGAGGTCGCGGGCGCGATCGCGCCCGGCGACCAGGTCGGGGTCGAAGGGGTCGTACATCAGCCCGGCCAGCATCTTCTCGCGCTCGGTGGGCATGGCGGCCCCTTCCTGGATCAAAACAGCGTGTAGATGAACGGGGCGGCGGCGGTGCTGGAGAGGAAGATCAGGACGCCCAGGAGGAGCATCACGACCACGATCGGCAGCAGCCACCACTTCTTGTTCTGCTTGAGGAACGCCCAGAACTCGGCGATCAGGCTCTCGCCCTCGGGCTCGGCGGCGGCCTTCTCGAACTCGGTGCGGGGGGGGGTGCTCTCGCTCATGGCTGGCCTTTGGAGGGTGTCCGGGTTCCGTTCGTCCGGGGTTCGGATCAGAACTGCTTGAAGTAACGCCGGGGGTCGGTCGGGGTGGCCTTGGGGGCCCAGTAGGTCGCAACGGCCGGGCGTCGGCCGCGCTCCAGCGGGTCGCGGCCGATCAGCTTGAAGACCAGGCCGATCGGCGTGAACATCCCGTAGTACATGATCGCCAGGATCAGCAGCGAGATCGTCCAGCCGATCGGGAACGCCAGGACCATCCAGGCGACGTAGATGGGCTTCATCGCCATGGGGGCGATCAGGCCCAGCAGGCCCCCCGCCAGGGCGACCGCGCCCAGGACCATCCCGGCCGTCTCGTGGCCGCGGTAGAGCCCCTGGTAGGCGGCGATTCCGCCGAAGAAGACGAGCCAGAGCCCGGCGAACTGCCGCAGAGTCTTGGCGGTCGGGGAGAATTGGACGTCGGACCACTGCATGCGGGCGTCCTCGTTCGTCAGTCCAGCTGGAACTGGGAGAGATAGCGTTCGCGGACGCTCGCGCCGGCCTCGCGGGCGGCCTCGTCCTTGATGATCACGTAGTCTTCGAGGACCAGCGCGTCCATGTCGGTCGCCAGGAAGCAGCGGTAGGCGTCCTCGGGCGTGCAGACGATCGGCTCGCCCCGGACGTTGAAGCTGGTGTTCACCAGGATCGGGCAGCCGGTGAGCCGCTCGAAGGCTTCCAGGAGGTGATGGAACCGGGGGTTGCGCTCCTCGTCGACGGTCTGCATCCGGGCGCTGTAGTCGACGTGGGTGACGGCCGGGACCTCGGAGCGGACGACGTTGACGCGGCGGCGAAGGTCGGGGTCGTCCTGCATGGTCTTGAGCAGGTCGGCGTCGACCGGCGTGCGTTTGTCCTCGCGCACCGGGGCGACCAGGAGCATGTACGGGCTCTCATGCTTCGGGTCGATCTCGAACCACTCGGAGGCGCGGTCGCGGAGGACGGCCGGGGCGAACGGGCGGAAGCTCTCGCGGAACTTGATCTTGAGGTTCATCGTCGCCTGCATGGCGGGCGATCGCGGATCGCCGATGATGCTCCGCCCCCCGAGCGAGCGGGGGCCGAACTCCATCCGGCCCTGGAACCAGCCGATGATCTTCCCCTCGGCGAGCAGCGCGGCGACCTGCTCGTCCAGCTCGGCCTCGGTCTCGCAGGGGGAGGCGTCCACCCCCTTCCCCGCCAGGAACCGGCCGATCTCCTCGTTGCTGAACCGAGGGCCGAGGAAACTCCCCCGCTGGGAGTCGCGCCCCTGGGGCTGGCGAGGCCTCCCCAGGAGCTGATGCCAGACGAACTGGGCCGCGCCGAGCGCGCCGCCGGCGTCGCCGGCCGCGGGCTGGATCCAGACGTCGTCGAACGGCCCTTCGCGCAGCAGCCGGCCGTTGGCGACGCAGTTGAGGGCCACGCCGCCGGCCATCACCAGGTTCTTCGCCCCGGTCTTCCGGGACGCCTCCCGGCCGATCCGCAGGACGACCTCCTCCGTCACCCACTGGATGCTCGCCGCCAGGTCCATGTGGCGCTGCTCGAGCGTGGATTCGGGGGACCTCGGGGGGCCGCCGAACAGGTCGTGGAACCGGCCGCCGGTCATGGTCAGGCCCTGGCAGTACTGGAAGTAGTCCATGTCCAGCCAGAAGCTGCCGTCGGGCTTGAGGTCGATCAGCCGCTCCAGGATCGCATCCTTGTAGATCGGCCGACCGTACGGGGCCAGGCCCATCAGCTTGTATTCGCCGCTGTTGACCCGGAAGCCGCAATAGTAGGTGAAGGCCGAATAGAGCAGCCCCAGCGAGTGCGGGAACGCGATGTGGTCCAGGAGCTCGATCCGCGAGCCCTCGCCCACGCCGAGGGTCGTGGTGCTCCACTCGCCGACGCCGTCGAGGGTCAGGATCGCGGCGCGGTCGAACGGGCTGGGGAAGAAGGCGCTGGCGGCGTGGCTCTCGTGGTGGTCGGTGAAGACCAGGCGGGCGCGGCAGCCTTCCCCCAGCTCGCGGCGGATCATCCGCCGCATGTGGAGCTTGTCCTTGAGCCAGAGCGGGATCGCCCGGCGAAAGCTGGCGAAGCCGACCGGGGCGTAGGCCAGGTAGGTTTCCAGGAGGCGTTCGAACTTCGTGAGCGGCTTGTCGTAGAAGGCGACGTATTCGACGTCGGCGGGCGTGAGACCGGCTTCCTCCAGGCAGTAGGCGACGGCCCGAGAGGGAAACGCCGCGTCGTGCTTGATCCGCGTGAACCGCTCCTCCTGGGCGGCGGCCGCGATCCGGCCGTCCACCACCAGGGCGGCCGCGCTGTCGTGATAGAACGCGGAGATACCCAGGATCGCCGTCATGCTCGTCCCCGTTGAGATCCCTCTTCGCGGGCCGGGGCGTCCCGCGAGCCCCGACGAGCGCCAGATTAACATGAGGGCCGCTCGGCGAACAGTTCGGCCGCCCCCGCCCGGCCCGGCCCCGGGCCCCTCGGCTTCGTCGATGCGCCCACTGGACGCCGGACCGTCCCCGACCTAGATGTTTTCTGTAAACTTTCGCGACATTCCCGTCCAGGCGGCCTTGATGGGCTGATTTCGGGGATGGCATAATCGACAAAAGCGCCTGCAAGTCTCCGCCGACCGGCTCGCGCCCCACCTGGCCACAAGGACCGCGCCATGGAGAACGCCTTGATCGACCAGCCGGCTGCAACGGCCCTCGACCCCGTGGAGCGAGCCTCCGACGCCGCGCGAGCTCGCCCCGCCCGAAGGATCGAAGTCCGCTGGGTCCTGATGATCGGCCTCCTGCTGGGCGTCTCCGGCCTGATCCGCTACGCGCGAGATTTCCAGTTCCAGGCCCTCGAAGACGAGAGCAAGGTCGCGCCGTTCCCGCTCAAGGAGATCCCCACCCTCCTGGGGGGCTGGCGGATGGAAGAAGGGGCGGAGACGACCCTCGACCCCCAGATCGCGCGACTCGCCGGGTCGAGCGACCACATCGTCCGCAGCTATGTCAACGAGAAGTCGGGCGAGAAGGCCACCGTCCTGGTGATCTACGGCCTGGCGCCCCTGGTCTGGGGCCACACGCCCGAGATCTGCTATCCCTCCTCCGGCTACAAGGAGGTCGCCCCTCCCCACGACGTGACGGTCGACGTGCAGGATCCCAAGCTCGCCGTCCCGTTCCGCGAGGCCGTGTACGGCCTCTTCCAGGGGGGCGCCTCGTCCTACCACGACGTCTTCTACTCGTTCCGCAACGCCGGCGAATGGATCCCGGACATGGGCAAGCGATGGAAGCGATTCCGGAGCCACCCCGGGATGTTCAAGATCCAGGTCGAGCGCCAGGTCAAGAGCGCCGGGGCCACCGACGAGGCCTGCCACGACCTGCTCGCGGCCCTCGTCGCCGAGATCGAGACCCGGCTCAAGGCGGGACCGGCCGCGTCCCCCGCCGTCGCCTCCGCCGAGTGAAGCCGGGACGGCCCCGAAAGGGGGCCGTCCCCGTCGGCGTCAAAGCTGCGAAGATGAATCTTCCCACCCGGCCGCCCGAGCGAAGACCGTCGCCGCCCCGACGACCGCGACGCCGACCCCGCCGACCACGAGCATGGTCGCCAGGGCCGGAATCAACAGGACCGCCAGGGAAATTTGAACCAGCCGCGCCGCCGGGTCGAACCCGCGATGGGACTTGTCGGCGGCCTCCGATACGGCCTGCTGATGACTCGTCGTCAGAATCTGAGCGAACATGGGTCTCGCTCCTCCCTGTTCTTGGGAATCCGGGGCTCGAGGCCCCGGGATCAGCTGAATCGCTTCATCGGAGATGAGCCTCGGTGGGCTCTCGGCACGAGGTGCGGCCCGCGGATGGGGCCCTTCAACATTGATCGGCTTCCTCGGAGGAAATGTAGCTCGCGAATCGTCGATTGGGGCGGGCTTCCCACATCCGTTCCAAATTATCGCCAGCTTTCCCCCGGCCTGATCCGGCCGACGGAGTTTTCGGGCGGCTTCCCGACACGCAGGCCCTCCCTCTCGTAATCTTATGGCAGGGAAATCCGGAATTCCATAACCCAGTCAACCTGGGAGACCTGGATAGACTAGGATTGAAAAGCGGGAGCCCGGCCGCCCGAACGCCTTGATGCACTCATTCGCACGCATGGATTTTATTTGACGGCTTTGAACGCGTTGGATTACAGTCTCTCGTAGACGGTCCCAAGGTGCAGCGGCTCGATCGCGGAAGCCGACGGCCTCGCCCCCGTCCCTTCCGACGGCGGCGACGTCGACGGGCATCCCCGCCGCAAAGGACGAGACGGTCAAGCCTCGCGACGACCGGACTCCGGGCGCTCCCGTCGGCCTGCGGGACGCCGCCGATCGAGGCCCCGCGCGACACCATCACCCTTGAGAACCACCTGATGGACACCTCCGACAGGCACGATTCGACATTGCCGGCTCGGTCGCACACGCCCTCGTCCGGGGTCCCGGCGCGGGCCGCGACGAATTTCGGGGGAGGGTCGCGCGAACTGGCCGTCGGGGCGTCGACGATGCAGGTCAATCCGACCAGCATCCTGCGGGGGTTGCTCCGAAACTGGTGGAAGATCCTGGGCTTGTGGCTGATCGCGTCGCTCCCGCTGGTCTACGGGATCTACACCCAGGTCAAGCCGACCTACATCGCCTACAGCGTCATCCGGATCGAGCCCACGCAGCCGGAGCTGTTCGGAAGCTCCTCCCGGGGGGACGGGAGCTCCTCGATCGAGCGGATCATCGAGACCGCCCGGGCCGCACTCATCAGCGACCGGGTCCTCAACGGTGCCATCATCGACCCGCAGGTCTCCGGGCTGCCGTTCATCAAGGGGTCGCTCTCGCCGCGGACCGAGCTGAAGGAACGACTCGCGATCGTCAACCCCCGGAACACCGAGTTCGTCCACGTCTCGCTGGAATCGACCAATCCCGAGGAAGCGGCCGCCATCGTCAACGCCGTCGTCGCGAGCTACCTCCAGGCTCAGAACGAGTTGACGGAGGGCGCCGACGGACTCATGAAGAAGAGCCTGGAGGACTACCTCAAGAAGATGATCGACGACAAGAAGGAGAAGGTGAAGGAGCTCTCGACGCTGATGAGCAAGGGGAAGGTCGACTCCCAGTCGCTCACGCCGAACCAGGCGAGCCAGGCCAACACCGCCGGCCCCGCGGCGCCCGCCGACGGGACCGTCCAGGATTCGTCCAAGGCCCGGAATCTCGGCGACGTCTCGATCGAGCAGTATCGCAAGTGGAAAGACAGGCTCCTGGAGACCCAGGTCGACCTGTTCCAGGCCAAGGCCCTGCTCGAGCAGCGCACGGCCGACTATCAGAACGGCGCCGAGATCGAGCAGCTCGAGTCGGGCCTTCGCCCATCGGAGGAGGAGCTGACGGAGCGGATCCAGGCCGCGTTCCTCGCCGACCCGGCGATCGCCGACCTCCGAGACGAGATCCTCACGGTCCGCGACCGGCTCTCGCACGTCGTGAGCAACGCGAGGAAGGGGAACGACCCCTCGAAGCGGGCCCACGAGGCGCGCCTGAAGCAGCTCGAGGGCCAGCACGCCGACTTCTGGGCCCAGCGCTACCCCGAGATCCGCGCCCAGATCCTCGCCGAGCTGGAAGGCCGCCCGACCCCGACCAACCCCGTCCGGGACGAGTCGATCAAGTCGATCCCCGAGCTGCGGGCCGACGTGGAGGCCCTGGAGCGCGAGCGCAAGGCCATCACCGAGGCGCTCGCCCAGGCCGAGCTCGAGACCAAGGAGTCCAACTCGGAGACCTACACGGCCCGCTACCTCCAGGCCGAGATCGACAGCATGACGCACGACCAACAGATCGTGCACCGTCGGCTGGAAGACCTGAAGTTCCGGACCGACCGGGACATGGTCCGGGTCTCCCTGTACGACCGGGCCGCGGTCCCCAGGGTCCCCTCGTCCAGCAAGCGGATCAAGCTGATGGCGGCGGCGCCGATGGGGATCATGGCCCTGGTGCTGGGGATCTTCTCGCTGCTGGAGGTGAAGGCGGAGCGAGTCGGCGACCCCGACCAGCTCTCGACCCGGGTCCAGTCCGAGGTCTACTCGCTGCCGCCGATCCCGATGTCGCGGTCCCCGCGGCGGCTGGGCGCCCCCGGCGACGACGACCAGATCGAACGGTTCATCCAACGCCTCGACCACCTGCGGTTCGCCGTCTGCGGAGACCATCCCGAGGTCGGCCTGGGGCGCTGCGTGCTGATCAGCAGCGCCGTCGGCGGCGAGGGGAAGACGACCCTGGCGGCCCAGCTCGCGGCCCGTTGCGGCCACTCCGGACACTCGACCTTGCTCATCGACGCCGACCTCCGGCGCGGGGCTTTGAGCCCGCTGCTCGACGTCGCCGACAGCAAGGGGCTCAGCGACCTGCTGATGAACGAGGACCTGAACCCCGAGGACCTGGCGATCCCGGTCCAGGGGGGGACGTTCCACCTGCTCAGCGCCGGGACCCCGACGTCGGACACCAGCCGGGTCTTCCAGGGCCGGGCCTTCGGGATGCTGATCGCCCGGCTGCGGCAGCTATACGATCTGATCATCATCGACTCGCCGCCGATCCTGCCGGTCCCCGACGCCCTGATCATGGGACGCTGGACCGACGGCGTGGTCCTGACCTCGCGTTACGACGTCAGCCGCGCGCCCCAGGTCGAACGGGCCCGCCGCCAGCTCGACCTGGCCGGCATCCCCGTCCTGGGGACGGTGATCAACGGGATGCGGACCTCGGATTCGTATTACGGCCGTTACAGCTACAGCCGACCGGGAGCCTCCACGACCGACCGGGAACGGCCGGCCGACGCGACCTCCGCCGGCTGACCGCCGACGCTCGGCCCGCCGCGCTTCGGCGGCGGTCGCGACCTAGACTTCTGGAGTGGTTCGCGGCCGAGGCCGGCCGACGGCCCCTTCATCCCTCCACCCTGACGTCCGCCTTCGAAGGGGTCTCCCTTGGCTCAAATCCCCATGTACCAGTCTTCCGCGGATCCGTCCCGCCCCTCCGGGCCGACGACGGCGTTGGATCGGGACCTGTCGTGGCTGCCGTCGGCGCTCGTGGGAGCGGCGCTGGTGGCCTTCGCCTACGCCCCCAACATCCTCTCGCTGGTCACGATCTGGAACAACGAGCCGAACTATTCGCACGGATTCCTGGTCATCCCGATCGCGGCCGTCATCTTCTGGCGCCGCCTGGTCGACCGCCCCTACTCCTGGACCCCTTACCAGGCCTCCTGGGGGACCTGGGCCCTCCTGGGCGGGATGTTGATCCTGCGGGGCCTGGCGTATGAACGGGGGATGTCCTGGTTCGAGACGGCGACCTTGATCCCGGTGACGGGCTGCGTCGTCTACGCCCTGGGGGGCCCGGCGCTGCTGGCGAGGGCCTGGCCGGCGGTCGCGTTCCTCGTCTTCATGCTCCCCCTGCCGCCGTCGATCAACACGATGGTCTCGCTCCCCCTCCAGCGGATCGCCACGGCCGGGAGCTGCTTCGTCCTGCAACTCACCGGCCTCTGGGTCGTGCCGTCGGGGAACGTGATCAACCTGAGCACGCCCATGGGCCCCCAGCAGCTCGAAGTCGCCATGGCGTGCAACGGCCTCTCGATGCTGATGACGCTGGCCGCCACCGTGACCGCGACCATCATCCTCGTCCCGATGCCGACCTGGAAGCGGATCGTCGTGCTGCTCAGCGCCCTGCCCATCGCCCTGATCAGCAACATCGCGCGGATCGTCGCCACCGGCTGGTGCTATTACTACATGGAAAGCGAGCTCGCGCGGCAGCGGTCGCACGACTGGTCGGGCTTCCTGATGATGCCGCTGGCGCTGGTGCTGGTGGGCCTGGAACTCTGGCTCCTGTCCTGGCTGGTCGACGAGGCCGACATCGAGCCGACCGACCGCCCCATCGGCCTCGACGCCATCCAGCCGAGGCGGGCTTGAACGAGAACGTGGACGTGAACGTGGACGTGGACGTGGACGTGGAAGTGAATGCGAACGCGGAAGCGACTCGGGACGTGAGTGAACCCGTCTGGGTCTGGGGGGTCCCCTTCGCCCCGTTGACCCTCGAAGGATCGGTCGCGGCGATCGACGCCCTGATCGAGCGCGGGGAGCCGTCGTACTTCATCACGGCCAACCTCCACTACGTGATGCTGACCCATCAGCATCACGACCTGGACTCGATCAATCGGGACGCCGCGTTCATCGTGGCCGACGGCGCGCCGATCGTCCGCGCCGCCAGGGGCCGGTCGGCCTCCTTGCCGGAGCGAGTCGCCGGCTCGGACCTGATCTTCCACCTATGCGACCTCGCGGCGCGGAAAGGGCGCCGGCTCTTCTTCCTCGGCGCGCCGCCGGGGGTGGCCGAGGAGGCCGCCGCCAGGCTGATCGACCGCTATCCCGGCCTCCAGATCGCCGGCACCGCCTGCCCCCCCTTCCGCAAGCTCTCGGCCGAGGAACATGAGGCGCTGCTGGACCAGATCCGCGAGGCCCGGCCCGACATCCTGTTCGTCGCCTTCGGCCAGCCCAAGGGGGAGCGCTGGATCCACGAGAACCATCGCCGGCTGGGCGTCCCGGTCAGCGTCCAGGTGGGGGCCTCGCTGGAGTTCGCGGCCGGTCGGTTCGCCCGGGCCCCAAGATGGATGCAGCGGACGGGCTTCGAATGGCTCTTTCGACTCCTGCAAGAGCCCCGGCGGCTGACCTCGCGATACGCCCGGAACGCCGCGTTCCTGGGCCGGATGCGGCTCCGCGAAGCCCTCCGCGTGACCGGCCGACCTCCCGGCGCCCGCCCCCCCGAGGCGTCCGCGCCCCCGCACCGGACGAGGCCCCGACCCGTGGCCGCTGATCCCTCCCGGCCGATCGGTCGGCCCGCCGTCTTCCTCGACCGGGACGACACGCTGATCGCGAACGTCCCCTATCTGACCGACCCGGCCGCGCTCCGCCTCCTCCCCGGCGCGGCGGCGGCCCTGGTCGACCTCCGCCGGGGCGGCTACGCGCTGGTGCTCGCCACCAACCAGTCGGTCGTCGGCCGAGGACGGCTCACGGAAGAAGGGCTGGCCGAGATCCACGACGAGCTGGAGCGGCTGCTGGCCGCGGAAGGCGCGGCGCTCGATTCGATCCGGTACTGCACCCACGCCCCCCGCCAGGACGACCGGACCGTGATCGAGCACCCCGACCGCAAACCGGCCCCCGGCATGCTCCTGGCCGCCGCGGCGGAGATGGGCCTGGACCTGGCCGCGTCGTGGATGGTCGGCGACCTCGTCAGCGACGTGCTCGCGGGCCTGAACGCCGGCTGTCGGAGCATCCTCGTCGGCTCCAACGCGACGCTCGCCGAGCTGCCGATCCCCGCCGAGGAGGGCCGGGTCTTCGTCGCCGACGACCTTGCCGCCGCCGCCGCGCTGATCCTCGACTCCCCTCCCCGAACCGCCCCCACGGAGATGGCCCGTAGTCGTGAATGATTCACCCGCCAGCACGCCCGTCGAGCCCGCCCCGCTCCGGGTCGCCTACCTCGTCAACACCTACCCCACCACCAGCGGCAGCTTCATCCGGCGCGAGATCCGGGGAGTCGAGGCCCAGGCGGGCCCCGTCGCGCGATTCACGCTCCGCCGCTGGGATACGCCGCTCGTCGACCCGGACGACCTGGAGGAAGACCGCAAGACTCAGGCCGTCCTGGAGGTCGGGGCCGTCGGGCTCGTGAAGGCCCTCGGCAAGTCGGCCCTCACGCGGCCGGGTCGGTTCCTGCGCGCGCTTCGCCAGGCGGCGACGCTGGGGCGTCGCGGGCGCAGCTCGGGCCAGGGCTCGCTGCGACACCTGATCTATCTCGCGGAGGCCTGCGTCCTGCTCGACTGGCACCGCGAGGCGGCCACCGACCACGTCCACGTCCATTTCGGCACCAACTCGACGACCGTCGCCCTGCTCTGCCGGACCCTGGGCGGCCCGCCGTTCAGCTTCACGGCCCACGGCCCCGAGGAGTTCGACAAGCCGCTGGCGCTGGGGCTGGACCACAAGGTCCGGGGCTCCGCGTTCGCCGTCGCCGTGAGCGAGTTCGGCCGCAGCCAGCTCAGTCGATGGGTCGACTACGACCAGTGGCCCAAGCTCGCGGTCGTCCATTGCGGCCTCGACCCGCTGTTCCTGGAAGCCGAGCCCACGCCCCCGCCGGCCGCGCGTCGGTTGATCTGCGTGGCGAGGCTCGCCGAGCAGAAAGGGCTGCCGATCCTCATCGAGGCGGCCGGACGGCTCAAGGCCGAGGGGGTCGACTTCGAGTTGACGATCGTCGGCGACGGCCCGCTTCGCGGCGAGATCGAGGCGTTGATCGGCCGACTCGGCCTCGGCGACTCAGTCCGCCTGCTGGGCTGGAAGGGGGGCCCCGAGGTCCGCGAGCTCCTGCTCGAGCATCGCGCCCTGGTGCTCCCCAGCTTCGCCGAGGGGCTGCCGGTGGTCATCATGGAATCGCTCGCGCTGGGGCGTCCGGTGGTCACGACCTGGGTCGCCGGCATCCCCGAGCTGGTCCAGCCCGGGGTCAACGGCTGGCTCGTCCCCCCCTCCTCCGTCGGGGCCCTCGCCGACGCGATGCGCGAGGTCCTGGACGCGCCGGTAGAGCAGCTCGACGCGATGGGCCGGCGCGGGGCGGCCCGCGCCGCCGAGCGTCACGACGCGATCGTCGAGGCGGGCAAGATCGTGGGCCTCATCCGCGCCGGCCTCGCGGGGGAGGCCGGCGTCGGGGATCAGGCGGAGCGGCCCCGCAGGTAATATTCGGCCATCGCGTCCCATGCCGCCGACTCGTCCCAGCCGAGGGCGTCGGCGTCGAGGATGTCGGTGTTGATGCGGACGTATGGCTCGGGGAAGGCGGTCTGCTTCTTCAGCTCGACCTCGCAGGGGAGGTTGAGCCGCGGACGCATCTCCCGGGCGACCCGCAGGGCGAAGTCGCCCTGGCTCTCGGCGTAGCCGATCGGATTGATCCTGGTGAAGCCGGGATTCTCGGGGAGCCCGGCGACGAACGGGACGTACGCCTTGGCCAGCAGCGAGACGGGGATGTTGTCCCGAATGTAGGCCGGGGTGGCGCACGAGGGGGTCTTGCCCTCGAACCAGTTCTTGATGAGGTAGGCCGTGAACCGTGGCTCCT